>DASVXR010000084.1:0-7444 GCA_036392595.1 Sphingomicrobium sp. | reverse complement strand
CTCCCCGGTCAAGCCCGGTGAGGAGAAAGAGACCAAAAAGCCGGCGGCTCCTGCCCCCGCCGCTGCCGCCCCGGCGAAGGCGACGCCCAAGGCCGAGGCTCCCGCCGCGCGCCACGATCGTGCGGCGCCGCATGCTCCCACGCCGCACAACCCGCTCCCGTCCGAAATGCAGTTCCGCTCGATCGGCCCCGGCGGCTTCATCCGCCAGGGGCCGGGCGAGCAGCAGGCGCCCATCCCGCCCGCTCCGCCGCGCCGCCTTGTGCCTGCCAAGCCGAGCCCCGAGGTCGCCGACAAGACGAGCCTGCTCGATTTGAACGACCGCATCTGCAAGTGGCCGATGGGCCACCCGGGCGAGCCCGATTTCTATTTCTGCGGCGAGCCGGCCAACCCCGGTTTCCCTTATTGCGTGCAGCATTGCGGAGTCGCCTACCAGGCCCAGCTCCCGCGCCGCGACCGCCGCCCGCCGCCGCCTCTGCCGTTCGGCGGCCCGCGCGTCCGCTAGTCAGCCCGGCGCTGAAGCACGAAGGCGCGCGGTAATAGGCGCGCACGCGTGGACGCTGCCCAGGTCCAGGCAGCTCCGACGTAAATGAGCAGCCCCATGGCGGCCGCCGTCTCGGCCAGCCTTTGCTCCTGCATATGCCTGCCCATTAGATAAACGAGCCCCACCATCCCGATCGCCGCGGCAATGGACACGGTCGGCCCTGCCCAGAAGGCGAGCCTCACCCTTCCGCCGAACTCCCTCAGCAGGATCGTCTCGCGCCCGGCCGCGCGCGCCGCGTAGCTCACCAGCACTGCCCCGGCGACGCCCGCGACACTGAACTGAGGCGCCAGGAAGAAGGCGGACGCCATTCCGACAGCCAGGCTCCCGGCGGTCAGCGCCGCCAGCCGCTTGGGCCAGGCATAGACGATGATTAGCTCGCCGATCCCGAACGTCCCCTGGAGCACTTCGGCCGCCGCGAGCAGATAGACGGCGAACACCGCATAGGGAAAATGCGCATGGGCGAAGTCGAGCAGCGCCGGAGCCGCCGCGCACAGTCCGATGGCGACCGGCGCCTGCGCAATCAGCACCAGCCGCGAGGACTCGCCCGCGGAGGCCAGCGCCCGTTTCGGGCCGGCAAGCGATAGCGTCTTCGACACCAGCGGGACGAGCATCCCGTCGAAAGCCTGCCGCATCTGCCTCACGGGAAGGCTGACTTGCCGAGCGACGGCGTAAATGCCGGCCGCCTTCTCGCCGAGGAGTATCGCGACCAGATAGATGTCCGCGCGCGTATAAAGCGCGTCCACCAGGTCGGACGCGCCGCTCGGCAGGGCCGCGCGCAGCTTGGCGCGAAGCTCCGCCAATCGCGGCCGGTAAGAGCTCAAGGCAAAGCCGCCGAGGCTTCGGCGAGCGCCGTAAATCGCATAGACAAGCGCCAGTGCCGTCGCCGCGACATAGGCGACCGCCAGCGACTGCGCCCCGCCGCCCATGAAAAGCGCGGCGAACGCAAAGACGATGATCGCGACGGGCTGGATCACGCTTTTCGCCGCGAACTCGTAACGCATCACATGAGTCCAGCGGGTCGCGGCGAGCGTCAGGTCCATCTGCGACTGGAGGACGATGACCGGCAGGAGAGTGACGATCGCGAGCTTGGTCGTCGGTCCGACCACTCCCGATCCAAGCACTCCGCCGAGGATGGCGGCGCCGGCGACGAGGCCCGCCGCGCCGACCAGGATCACGGCGTCGATGAGCACGTGCGCGTCGGGCCGGAGCTCCTCCTGCTTGTTGGCGTCCAGCCACTTGAACAGCATCCACTTGGTGCCAAGCCCGCTCGCGACGGAAGCGGCCTCGACAACCGCGATGGCGACGATGAAGGCGCCGAAGACGACCGGCCCGAAGAGCCGCGCCGCGACCAGCGCAAGGCTGAGCCGAGCGATGATTCGCAGGATATAGCCCGCGCCTGAAATGAACCCGCCGCGGAGGAGGATTCGGCCGCCTTGCCCAGCCGCCGACGCCATCAGCCTATTCCGCCGGCCCCAGGGAAACCGCCCGCTCCGCGAAGGCATAATCCTCGGCCTCGTCCATGACGGGCATCTGCCGGGTGCGCGCCGCCTCGGCGAACAGCGCGCCATATTCCGGAATGATCCGCTTGCGGTCGAACTGCTCCATGGTCCTCGCCGCCGCCACTCCAAGCCGCGCGCGCAGCTCGCCGTTCGCGAGTAGCCTGTCCATCGCATCGGCTAGCGCGCCGGTGTCCTCCGGCTGCACGAGCCACCCGTCGCGCTCGTGCGTGATCAGCTCCGACGGCCCGAACTGGCAGTCCGACGCCACGGCGGGCGCTCCGCAGGCGAGCGCCTCGGCGAGCGCATTGGGGCAGCCCTCCCAGCGGGACGGGAGGACGTAGAGGTCCGCTCGCCGCATCCACGTCCACGGATTCTTCTGGAAGCCGGGGAAGATCACTCGGTCGCCGACACCGCTCTCGCCGGCCAGCGCCCGAAGCGCCTCCAGCTCCGGCCCCTCGCCCGCGATGACGAGCCGGTGCGACCCGCGGAACGCGCTCGACGCAAAGGCTCGAATGAGGACGTCGTGCCCCTTCTGGTGAACGAGCCTGCCCGCGGTGAAGATGAAAGGCCCTTCGAAGCCCGTGGCCGCCGTCTCGCTCGCCGACCGGCGGATCGACCCAATGTCGATCGGGTTTCGGATGACTCGGACCGACCGCCGCTCGATCTCGAGGACCTCGGCCATGTTGCGCGCGAGCGCCTCGGAATTGACGAGCAGGCAGTCAGCGGTGCGATAGGCCTTTCGAGTGAGCGCGAGGCCGAGCCTGCGCCGGGTGCGGCCACGCGCCTCGTCGCTGGTCATCCGCCCGAGATTGTTGCCGTCGCGGACGATCCACGCCGGCCGGCCCGCTCCCATCGTCTTGAGCGCGAGATAGACGAGCAGGTTGGGCCCCCGGCCGACGCTCATGATCACGTCGGGCCGAACTTCCCCGATGATCTGCCGGAAGACCAGCGGCCCGGTGAGCGCGCTCATGGCGATCCGGTGCGGGAGGTAGAAGCTCGCGTTGGTCCCGTCCGAGGGGAAGAGGCGTTCGCCCCACGAGCGCGTATGGATCAGCGCCGGGTCGACGTCATTGATGTAGGCGCCCTCGCGGCGAAGCAGCCCAAGCTCGACGCGAGCTCCGGCAAGGCCCGGTCCGTTCAGCAGCTGGACCACGACCCGTTCCGCTCCGCCCCCGTTGAGCCAGCCCGTTAAAACGAGCACTTTCAATAACTTGTCCTCTGTCGAAGGCGAACTCGCAACGCCACCGCGGTGGTCTCCTACTTAGTGACCGTTGCAGCAACATTTCTTTTTGTAATGTTCGAATTAAGGCAAACGCGCGGTTGTTCGCCTTCAGCGGCGAGGAACGACCGCAGTTCCCGGATAAAGACGGACCATGCAGGCTCCGCGGCGAGCAGAATGTGATTGGCGCTGTCGAGCTCGACGAAGCGCGAGCCAGGGATCGCTCGCGCAAGCGCCTGCCCCTCCTCGAAAGGCACCGCCCGGTCCCCGCGCGCGTGCAGGACCAGCGTAGGATGGCGCACCGATGAAAGCAGGTGCCGGACGTCGATTGCGCCGAGGGTCCGCATGAGCCGCACCGCATTCTTCGGCGACGCGCAGCGCAGCTGCAGCTCGTTGAACCAGCTCATCTGTTCGCTGTTCGCGCCGGGTATGTAGAAGGTCGTGAACAGCTGCCGGTACGCCGGGTTGTCCTTTCCCCAGCCGAGCTCGGTCAGGGTCAGCATCGCTTCCCGCCGCGCGATCTCCTCATTGTCCCCACGCGTTCGCCAGCCTGCCGCGTAGCCGCCGAGAAGAACGATCCTGCGAACCCGCTCCGGATGGAGGAGAGAATAAGCGATCGCCACGGCGGCGCCCTGGCTGATGCCCAGCAAATCGAACGTCTCCACCCCCGCCGCATCCACGACGCAGGCCATGTCGTCGACGAACGCTTCAAGGCTCAGGTCCGGCGTATCCCAGTCGGACATTCCGTTGCCGCGCTCGTCGTAGCGGATCAGCCGGAAATTGGCCGACAGCTCGCGGATCCAGCCGCTCCAGATCGGGCTTTCGAAATCGAACTCGAGATGGTTGAGCCAGTTGGCCGTCTTCACCAGCGTCGGCCCCTCGCCGACCTCGGACCAGGCCAGCCGAGTACCATCGCGCGCCCGTGCGAAGCGCACCTGCTGCGGTGGGAGCGGCTCGGGCGCGGGCTGCGCGCCGCCCGCCGCCTTATTCCTCTCCTCCGCCTCGATGCGGCGTCGCCAGGTGGCCGGAGGCTCGCCATATTGGCGCTTGAAAGCGCGGTTGAACGCCGCCTCGCTGTTGAAGCCGACGGCGTAGGCGGCGCTCGCGGTGCTCGACCCGTCGCGCAGCATGTTGGCCGCCACCCTCATTCGCCAGCGGGCGCAATAACGCATCGGCGGCTCCCCGATGAGCTCGGCGAACCGTTCGCCCAAAACCGTCCGCGACACGCCGGCTTCGCGCGCAAGGCCTTCGATGTCGAGGTCCTCGGCGTAGCGCGTGTGAATGATCGAAAGTGCCTTGGAAACCGCCGGGTCGGTCAGGCCGCGAAGCCAACCCATCGATGCACGGGGAAGCTGTTCGACATAGCGGCGGATCGCATGGCCTACGAACACTTCGGCGAGCCGGGCGACCGTGTGCGCGGATTGCCCGTCCGTCGAAAGGAACTGCATCGAGCTCGCGATCCAGTCGCGGCCGGCGTCGTCCGGATCGAGCGCGAGCAGCGGCGGAAGGGCATCGAACAGCGGATGTTTCCATTCGCTGACCCCGAGGAAGCCGCAGAATATCCGGACCGGTTCGCCCTCGCCCTCGATCCGGATGGTTGCCGGGCCTCCCGCTTCGCCGGGCCGCAGCAACTCGTCGGCATCGACCGGAGCCAGGCCGGTCTTCGAATAGAGCAGGTGGCGGTCGTTTCGGGGGAGCACGACGACCGAGCCCTGCCGAAGCCGCATTGCCGGATAGCCTTCGACTTCGGCCCAGACGTCGCCGCTGCAAATGTAATGGTAGGCGATCAGCGTACCCGGGACGGGGAAATAGGCGGCGCAATGCTCGGCGGTGAA
This sequence comes from Sphingomicrobium sp., assembly GCA_036392595.1. Taxonomy (GTDB): domain Bacteria; phylum Pseudomonadota; class Alphaproteobacteria; order Sphingomonadales; family Sphingomonadaceae; genus Sphingomicrobium. The sequence continues at coordinate 2,350 of DASVXR010000084.1, read as the reverse complement.
CTGGGCGCTCAGGCACCAGTCGCCTTGGGCGACGAAGTCCACGACCACGCCGCCGCTCAGCCTCAGCGAGCTCAGGATTTCGTCGAGAGCGTCCATTGATGGCCCCCGCCGGAGCGCGCGTCCGGCGTTTCGGTCAAATTATCCGGCACGCCGGTCATTTTGGCAAATGCCAAGTCAAGGTAAACAGGAAACATCGGGCTGGAGTGGAAAAAAGCGTAGCTTCGTGAAGCATTGCTTCCGAAGAAGTGATCACTCGTGCCTAAAAAAGAGAAATGAGGACTGAAATGCGAACCGTAAGCAATGAACTTCGTGCGCAGGCGATGGTGGTTCTGGTCTTCGCCTGTCTTGCTGGAATCTCGACTGTCGCGGCGGCCGTTGCGCCCGCCATCAGCTAATCAACTTAACTACGGGGACAAATCATGTTTCACGACTTCAATTACGAGGCGACGCTCGCGTCGTCGCTCCGCGCCCAGTGGCAACTCGACGAGGTGCTGCGCGAGGACCAGGAGCTGGACTTCACGCTGAACTTCATGCCGGAAAGCCTTGCCCGGACCGCCGCGCTCACCTCCCTGAGCACGGCCGAGCAGCGCATCCTCAACCAGATCAGCGCGCACCAGTATCTCAGCATCTTCGCGGTGGTGGAGGAGTTCATCCTCCCCTTCCTGATGGACCATGCACGGCCGGCGCTTCACGGCGACGACTGGCGGGTCCGCGCCTTGCTCAACTTCGCGAGCGAGGAAGCCAAGCACATCCACCTGTTCAAGCGCTTCCACCAGGCGTTCGTCCGCGGCTTCCCGGTCGAGTGCAGGATTATCGGTCCGTCCGAAGCGATCGGCGCGGAAGTGCTGAAGCACGACCCGCTCGCGGTCGGACTCCTCATCCTGGCGATCGAGTGGATGACCCAGGCGCATTACCTTGGCTCGATCCGCGACGACAGCCAGCTCGATCCGCTCTTCAAGAGCCTGCTTCGCCATCACTGGATGGAGGAGGCCCAGCACGCGAAGCTCGACACACTGATCGTCGAGGCGCTCGCCGAAGGGCGCACCGAAGAGGATTTCGATCGAGTGATCGACGAGTTCCTCGAAATCGGCGGCTTCCTCGACAATGGCTTCAAGGTCCAGGCGGGCTTCAACCTCGATGCGCTGGAAACCGCCATCGGGCGCAAGCTCGAGGACAGGGAAGCGATCGAGGCGCAGCAGCACCAGGCGGCGCGCTGGACCTACATCGGTTCCGGCCTGGTCCACGAGCGCTTCACCTCGACTCTCGAGCAGCTCTCGCCGAAGGCCGCGGCGAGGCTCGCCGAAGTCGCCCCGCTGTTCGCCTGACGATGCCCGCGCATCCACGGGAAACCTCGCGACGTATCTCAAGGTGATCGCGGCACGATCGAAAGGAAACTGATGTGAAGCACGAGAAGATCGATCGAAAAGCAAGGATCTGGATCCTGTCGCGCGGTCCCGACGGCAAGCTGCACGCCAGCATCGACCCGGTCCTGCTTGCGACCCCGTCCGCCGACGACATCGCCGACACGTTGATCAAGGCGGCCGGAGACTTCGAGATCGCCGAGACCCGGCTCTGGTAGCCCCCTGAGCCCGCGCGTCGGACTCCCCTCCCCTCAGCCGACTGCGCAAACGAAAGGCCCCGGCGGACACACCCGCCGGGGCCCTTTTGTTGAGCCGCTTAGGCGTCAGGCGTGCTCGGCTTCGGCGTCGACCGTCTGCTTCGAGGCAGGCTGGTCCTTGCCGATACGGTCATGCTGCGGCTGCGATCCGCCTATGTCGATCTTCCGCGGCTTCATCGCCTCGGGGATCTCGCGCACCAGCTCGATCGAGAGCAGCCCGTCCTTCAGGTCCGCTCCGCGCACCTGGATATGGTCTGCCAGCGCGAAGCGACGCTCGAACGAACGATTGGCGATCCCGCGATAGATGAAGTCGGTGCCCTTCTCCTCCGACTCCTCGGACTTGCGGCCCGAGACGAGCAGCACGTTCTGCTGCGCCGTGATGTCGATCTCGTCAGGCTTGAAGCCCGCGACCGCGAGCTGGATGCAATAATCGTTCTCCCCCTTCTTGATGAGGTCGAAGGGCGGATAGTTTTCCTGCTGCCCCTGCCCGAGCGAGCTGTTCTCCAGCATGTCGAACAGCCGGTCGAAGCCGACAGTGGAACGCCGGAACGGCGAAAAGTCGAAAGCACTACGCATGATATGTCCTCCTATTGAGCGACCAAGGCGGAGCGACACGCATTGCGTTGGAGCGAGCGCCCCGTCGCCGGACCCGAATGGCGTCCGGCGCTGCTGATTTGGAACGGCAGTTCGCGATTTCAAGGCTGTGGAAAACACCTAGTCGCGCGCTTGGCA
>DASVXR010000083.1:0-6802 GCA_036392595.1 Sphingomicrobium sp. | reverse complement strand
GACCCGGCGCCGCGCTCGATCCGGCGGGTAACCTCACTTTGGCCGGCAGCGCCTTCGTCGTCGCCCTGTCGCTCCAGCAGGATGGAAACTTCCGCGAACTCTCGCGGTGGGCGGGTGGCGGTGCCTGCGAAGATGACGTCGTCCATGCCCCCGCCGCGAAGCGACTTGGGGCTGGACTCGCCCATCGCCCAGCGGATGGCTTCGAGGAGGTTGGACTTACCGCAGCCGTTGGGGCCGACGACACCCGTCAGCCCCGGCTCGATCCGCAATTCGGCGGGCTCGACGAAGCTCTTGAAGCCGCTGAGCTTGAGCCGACGGATACGCAAACTGCCACCCCCTCCTAGAGCGCTACCCGCGTTCGCCGAGCGCGGAGCGAAGCGCCGGCTCGAGCTTGTCCCAGGTCGCCGTGTCCTTCACGAGCTGCCCGTTGATCACGAAGGTCGGAGTGCCCTGGAACTCGGGAAATTGAGTCGTGGCGTCGCTGTTCATCTGGACCAGCTGGTTCACCGAATTCTCATTGGTCAGGCACTGCGTGCTCTTCGCTTCCGGAACTCCGCGCATTGCTGCCCACTGCTGGAAGCCGGCGATCTTCGCCACTTGGAGGAATTGCTGGTTCGGCGGCATGTTTTGAAGGGCTTCCAGCTGAGGCTGGGGAGTCGACTGGATCTTGCTCACCCAGTTCTGCTGGTCCTTATAGAGCGCGCGAGTCAGCGGGAAGAAGCTCTTCGCGCCGTTGCACCGCGCGACGAGCGACGCGGCAAGATCGAAGGGATCGCGCACATAGTTGCGGAACTCCCAGCTCACCTGGCCGGACTTCACATAATTGTTGACCAGCTTGTCGGCGCCTTCGTCGTCGAACGCCTTGCAGTGCGGGCAGGTCATCGAGCCATATTCGACCAGCTTCACCTTGGCATTGGGATTGCCCATCACGAACCCGCCGGCCTGCGTTGGGTTGGCGACCTGAGTCCAGTCACCGCCCGCGGGGGGCTTTACCTGATCGAGCTTCACCGTGCTGTCGTTGGTCGCGGCATTGCCCTGCTTCGAATTGCAGCCCGCGATGGCAATGAGGGCCAAAGCGCAGGCGATGGATGCGGTAGACTTCATCGGTTCAATTGCTCCGGTTGATCACTGGAATGGGCGTCTCGCCCTCCTCGGGAAGGGCAGGCGGCCCGCTCGTAGCGGCAATTTGCGAAGCAAGCGACTCCAGACAGGCACGAAGCTCGGGATCGGCGATTTCGCGCAGGCCCTCACCCAGCTCCTTCGGCACGGGCCGGAGCTGCGGCCGCTCTGGCCGCGCCTCTGGAGCAGGCGGCTTGCCCTGCCGAAAGACGATCCGGTTAACCGCGGCATAGCCGAAGAAGCGGTTCACTCGCTCGACGATCAACGGAGTCAAATGCTGGATCAGCGGGGCGTGCGCTCCATCGACCAGCAAGGTCAGGACTCCACCGGCCTTCTTGCCCGTCGGGAAACGGATCGATTCGGGCGACGACACCTTCGCGTAGCGCTCGCCGACGATCTCGCCCCAACGGCTGACGATCGAGCTTTGGACGAAGCCGAAGCGGCGGAAAGACTGGCCGCCGATATCGCCGACGAGCTCGCCGGCCGCGCGGGGGCGGCAGCTCCGTTCAGGCTCGTCCTTGCTCGGCTTTTGCTTCGACATTGCCGTCGAGCATGCCATAGCGCTTACGTGTCCGCCAACGCCTCGACGCGCCTCCTGCAACATTATGTGGATAACTTCCGGCGCCTGCCGTGGCGCTCTCCGCCGGGAGAGCGGCCGCCGGATCCGTATCGCGTCTGGCTGAGCGAAATCATGCTGCAGCAGACCACCGTTGCAACGGTTGTGCCGCGCTTCGAGCGCTTCGTCGCGCGCTGGCCGACCATCGAGGCGCTTGCCGCCGCGAGTGACGAGGACATCCTCGGCGAATGGGCCGGCCTTGGCTATTATGCGCGGGCGCGGAACCTCATCGCCTGCGCTCGCGAGGTGGCGAGACGCGGCGCCTTCCCAAGCAGCTCCAAGGGGCTTCGCGAATTGCCGGGTATCGGCGGCTACACGGCGGCGGCCGTCGCCGCGATCGCCTTCGGCGAGGATGCAGCAGCGGTGGACACGAATGTTGCGCGCGTGGTCGCTCGGCTGAATGGGCTGGAACGGCCCGCGCGTATCGAAATCGAAGCCCTCGTCCGAACGATGCTGCCGCGTGGCCGAGCCGGCGATTTCACCCAGGCCATGATGGACCTCGGAGCGACACTTTGCCGGCCGAAGGCGCCCAGCTGTGCAGCGTGTCCGTTGCAGGCTGATTGCGCCGCATTCGCAAGCGGGACGCCGGAGGCATTTCCCGCGGCGAAGACGAAACGCGTGCGTCCGCTGAAGCAGGGCGTCGCCTGGTGGATCGAGCGCGACGGCCATATCTGGCTCGTGCGCCGCCCCGCCAGGGGCATGCTCGGCGGCATGGCGGCGCTTCCCGGAAGCGATTGGACCGAAGCGCGGCTGCCTTCGAACGCTCGGCGGCTTGGTACCGTCCGCCACGTCTTCACCCATTTCGCGCTCGAGCTCCAGGTCGTCGCCCGCTCCGATCCCGAAGGCGAGGGCTGGTGGCAGCCCATCTCCGATCTCGACGGCGCCGGGCTTCCGACGCTCTACCGCAAGGCCGCAGAGCTGGCCCTGGACGGAAGCGAGCGCCTTGCCGCCTGAACCCTTCTTCTCAGGGCCGGGTCTCGATCGCGCGGACCATTTGCGCGCGAACGAGACGGAGTTGAGACGCCTCGCCGATCACCCGGGCGCGCTCGAGCTGGTGTGGAACGACGGATTTCCGGCCCTCGACAGCGATGGTCGGCTCGAATTGCGCCCAGCTGGGAACAGCGAATTCTTCCTCGGCCTTCGCGACGGCGTTCCGGTCTTCTCCTCCTTCCAGGACGAATTCGCCGACCCTTGGAAAGCCTTCTCGCTGATGGCCATCCTCGACGCGCGCGATGCCCCGGTCCTCGCCGGCGCGCTCAGCCTGGCGCGCTGGCACTCGCGTCATCGCTTCTGCGCGAATTGCGGGCAGCTGAGCCATGTCGTGAGAGGCGGCTGGTCGCGGCGGTGCTCCGAATGCGGCGCCGAGCACTTCCCACGCGTCGACCCGGTCGTGATTATGATCGCCGAGCATGACGATCGCCTTCTGCTCGGGCGCCAGCCGCAATATCCGCCCGGCCGCTACTCGGCGCTCGCTGGCTTCGTCGAGGTGGGCGAGAACCTCGAAGCCGCGGTCGCCCGCGAGCTGAAGGAGGAAGCAGGCATCGACGTCAGCGACGTCACTTATGTCGCGAGCCAGCCCTGGCCTTTTCCCTCATCGCTGATGATCGGCTGTCATGCGAAGGCGAGCTCAGACGAGCTGACGATCGACACGAACGAGCTGGAGGATGCACGCTGGTTCACGCGGGAAGAGATAAGCGAAGGCCTTTCCGGCTCGGCCTCGGCCTCATTCCAGCCGCCACCGCCTGCCGCCATCGCACGGACCTTGCTCGAACACTGGGTCCAGCTTGAAGAAGCGAAAACGGGCCCTTAAAGGACGCCGCAAATCCATTCGTCTCGCGTTCGCGAGGTAACCAGGGAAAATCATGGACGATCGCTTCAACACCATCGCCGGCTGGGTGCTGTTCGCAGGCATTGTCGCGCTCGGCTCATCGATTGTCGCCGGCGAGGTCTTCCACAGCGAGCGCCCGGAGAAGATGGGCTACCCGATCGAGGGAGTTGCCGAGGAAGGCGAGGGCGGAGCTGCCGCCGAGCAGCCCATCGAGGCTTATCTCGCCAAGGCAGACCCGGCAAAGGGCCAGCAGGTCTTCAACAAGTGCGCCGCCTGCCACAATGCCGACAAGGGCGGTGCCAACCAGCTCGGCCCGAATCTCTGGGACGTGATCGGCGAGCCGATCGGCCAGGGCAAGGGCTTCGCCTTCTCCGACGCGCTGTCGAAGAAGGGCGGCACCTGGAACTGGGACAATCTCAGCCAGTGGCTCTCAAGCCCCAAGGCCTTCGCTCCCGGCACGAAGATGACCTTCGCGGGGCTCGGCAATCCGCAGGACCGGGCCAACGTCATCGCCTTCCTTAACTCACACAGCGATGCGCCCAAGCCGCTCCCGACCGCACCCGCGCCGGCGACCGCAGCGGGTGCGGGTCCGAACAACGGGCCTCAGAAAGCGGAGAAGGAGCCGGTCCTGACCGAGCAGCAGGCGGGCAAGAATCCGAAGAACGTCGGCGGCGAAGGCGCTCCCAAGATCGCGGGCCCGGCGAGCACCAAGACGAACTAATCAGCCAGGCGGCCGCCTCACTCCGGCGGGGCTGTCTGGATCGGTACCGGGTGCGGATGACGCTCGTAGAAGCGCGTCACGAAATCCCATGCTTCCTCGGCTTCCTCGCTCCAATGGATCAGGTCCAGGTCGTGCGGCGCAATGACGCCTTCCTCCACCATCGCCTCGAAATTCACGACGCGGTTCCAATAATTCTGGCCGAACAGCAGGATGGGCAACGGCCGCACCTTGCCAGTCTGGACGAGGGTCAGGAGCTCGAACAATTCGTCGAACGTGCCGTAACCGCCGGGGAAGACCGCCACAGCCCGAGCGCGCAGCAGGAAGTGCATCTTCCTCAGCGCGAAATAGTGGAACTGGAAGCTGAGGTCGGGAGTGACGAAGCTGTTGGGCAGCTGCTCGTGCGGAAGCACGATGTTCAGCCCGATCGATTCCCGTCCTTCGTCGAAGGCTCCCCGGTTCGCCGCCTCCATGATCGACGGCCCGCCGCCCGAGCAGACCACGAAATGGCGCTTGCCTTCCTCGTCGCAGCCGCAGTTGCTGGCGAGTTTCGCGAGCCGGTAGGCCACGTCATAATATCTGGACTTGGCCTTCAGCCGCTCGGCGACCGCCTGCTGTTCTGGGTTGGTGGCGGCGGCGACCAGCGCATCCGCCATGTCGGGCGAAGGAATTCGCGCGGAGCCGTAGAAGACGAAGGTCGATCCGATCTGCGCCTCATTGAGGAGCAATTCGGGCTTCAACAGCTCGAGCTGGAAGCGGATGGGCCGCAGATCCTCGCGAAGCAGGAACTCGGTATCCTGGAATGCAAGCTTGTAGGCAGGATTTTCGGTCTGCGGGATGGACGGCACGTGCTCGGCGGCACGTGCGTCCACCTTCGATGTCGGAAAGATACGCTTGGGCGGTACAGGTCTGTCCATGGCCTGCCGACTAGCGGCAATTGACCGCAGCGTCACGCCGGTTGGGCGTCTCGTTTCGCACCCCAGTCGATGCGCCGGGTGGCATACATCACTCCGGCAAGCGCCGCGAAGAGCAGCAGCGAGCCGATCAGCAGCGAGTAAGCCTCGAGGCTGAGCAGGATGTAGAGCACCGCATAGAGGCCGACGAGCAGAGCGCCGATGAAGGCCGATCGCCGCCAGCTGCCGAGAACCGCGGCGGAATAGGCCGTGTTTAGGCCGGCGATCGCACCCGATGCGAAGATGTAGGCCGGCGTGAACCCGATCACCTCGGCAAAGGCGAGCAGCAGCACGAAGAAGAGCACCAGTGCCGCGCCCATCAGCAGATATTCGACAGCCGACACGCGCACTCCGCCGATGACGTCGAACATCAGCAGCGCGAGGAAGGTGAAGCCGATGAAGAGGAAGCCGTACTTCGTCGCGCGATTGACCTGCGAATAGAGATCGACCGGCTGGATCAGGCTGATCTGCGCGGTTTGCGGATCCCCCTCGGCGGCGGCGGCGAGCGGCTCCCGATCCGGCTCGCGCGGGGGCGCAGCCCCTGTATCGCCTGTGCTCACCAGCGATCGCCCGAGAGCCAGGTTGCCGATGCGATAGCTCGCATCGAAGCCGTCGTGCCTTACCTGATGACCGCGCGGGAGGAAGCCGCCTCCAAAGCTCGGGCTGGGCCAGGAGGAATGAACCAGCCATTGCGTGTCGCCCGCTTGGGGAGCCAGACTGAGCGCCTCGTTGCCGCGAAGGTGGAAGGCGAACTCGACCGCGACGGGCTTGGCCGTCAGGCCCGTCGCGTCCAGCCAGGCGAAGAAGCCGCGGCCGCCGCTGCTTCCGCCGCCCGGCTGCAGACGAAGCCCCTGTCCGTCCGCGGTTACGGTCGGGTTCGCGCCAAGTCCGCGTGGGTCACTGAGGCTGAAACGGAGCTCGGCCCGGCTCAGGTCCATCTGCGCCGGATCGACGCCGGTGCGGGCAAGATCGGGCGGGAAAGCGAACCGCGCCGTGCCTTTGATTGTCGCGTCGTACAGGACGGCTGTGTAGATCGAACGCTTCCTGACAGTGGGACCTATGTCGGTAGAAACTTCAGCGATTTCGGGCGCCAGCGTCAGCTCCCGCATGACCTGGCTGGTGCGGGTCACGCTCTGGCCGTTCTGGAGGACCGTCTCAGTCGCAGTCGCCCGATACGGAATGACGAGCAGCGGACCGCTGATCGTCTGGGCAGCGCCCCAGCCTGCGGTGATCGATTCCGTCGCCTCGCGCGCTTGCGATTGGCGATCGTAGTTCAGGAGATAGATGGAGAAGAGCGGAATGCTGAGGAGAAGACCGACAGCGACGGTCAGCCCAAGCTTGAAACCGGGAGTGCGCTCGCTGCGATGGCCTTCCATTCAAACCTCCTGATCTGGGTCCCGGCGACCTGCCCCAGTGAGTTCATGCATGTCATGAGCGAGTTCTGAGCAATCCGTGAGAAACGGTCACATGCATGACACTTGATGCTGCCAAGGAACCGCCCACATCGGCTTCATGATCGACGTCCGCAAATTCGATTCGCTGGGCCATGCCGACCATGGCTGGCTCAA
>DASVXR010000082.1:0-10799 GCA_036392595.1 Sphingomicrobium sp. | reverse complement strand
TGGGTCCATTCGGGCCGCGAGAGCGTGCGCGCGACGAGGCCTTCGCCGAGATGCTCGATCTCGGCGTCGGAGCGGAAAAATCTGGGTCGATATTCGGTCATGTGATCGGGTCCTGTTGGGGCCCGATCGGCGACCGGGCCTAAGCTGCCGTTTGTGCCTGCTGTTGCGCTTGCGTTTGGCGTTGCGCGGCCTTGGGCGCGGCTTGTCGCACGCCCTCGTCGACCTGGTCCGCGAATTGCGCGAAATTCTCGACGAACAGGTCGACGAGCTTGGCGGCCATGCAGTCATATTCCGCCGGGTCCGCCCAGGTGCTGCGCGGGTCGAGCAGCTCGGTGCAGCCGGGCAGCTCGAGCGGGACCTCGAAGCCGAAGTTCGGGTCCTTGCGGAACTTGGCGTTCTTGAGGCTGCCGTCGAGCGCCGCGTTGAGGAGCGCGCGCGTCACCTTGATCGGCATTCGCTTGCCGACGCCGTACTTGCCGCCGGTCCAGCCGGTGTTGACCAGCCAGCAGTCCACTCCGCCCTCGGCGATCCGCTCCTTGAGCAGGTTGCCGTAAACGGACGGGTGACGCGGCATGAAGGGTGCTCCGAAGCAGGTCGAGAAGGTCGCCTGCGGTTCGGTCACTCCGATCTCGGTGCCGGCCACCTTCGCCGTGTAGCCGGACAGGAAGTGGTACATGGCCTGCTCAGGCGTCAGCTTCGCGATCGGCGGAAGGACACCGAAGGCGTCTGCCGTCAGCATCACGACATTCTTCGGCACCGGCCCCATGTTGGCTTCGGACGAGTTCGGGATGAAGTCGATCGGATAGGCGCCGCGGCTGTTCTCCGCGAGCGTCGCATCGTCGAGGTCGAGCTCGCGGGTGACCGGGTCGATCACGACATTCTCGAGCACCGTTCCGAACCGCTTGGTCGTCGCGTAGATCTCCGGCTCGGACTCCGCCGAAAGCCGGATCATCTTGGCGTAGCAGCCGCCTTCGAAGTTGAAGACCGCCGTGTCCGACCAGCCATGCTCGTCGTCGCCGATCAGGGTTCGGTTCGGGTCGGCCGAGAGCGTCGTCTTGCCCGTCCCGCTGAGGCCGAAGAAGATCGCCGTGTCGCCGTTGGGTCCGATGTTGGCCGAGCAGTGCATCGGCATGATTCCCTGCGGCGGAAGGATGAAGTTCAGGAGGCCGAAGACCGACTTCTTCATCTCGCCGGCATAGGCGGTACCGCCGATCAGGATCAGCTTCTTGGAGAAATTGACCGCGACGACCGTCTCCGTCCGGCAGCCATGGCGCTCGGGATCGGCGCGGAAGGTCGGAAGATCGATGATCAGGAACTCGGGCTCGAATCCCGGCAGCTCGTCCGCGTCGGGGCGGACCAGCAAGGTCCGGATGAAGAGATTGTGCCAGGCGAGCTCGTTGACGACGCGCACGCGCACCCGATGCTCGGGCTGCGAACCGCCATAAAGATCAGCCACATAGAGCTGGTCCTTGTCGGCAAGTGCGAGCAGGAAATCCTCGTGGAGGCGGTCGAACGCGTCCGGCTCCATCGGCTTGTTGCCGTTGTTCCACCAGATCACGTTCTCGGTCAGTTCGTCCTTGACCGTGAACTTGTCCTGCGCGCTTCGGCCCGTGTGCTTTCCGGTGCGGACGACCAGCGGCCCCTCTTTGGCGAGCAGCCCTTCGCCGCGGCGCACGGCATGCTCGACCAGCGGCGCGGTCGTCAGATTCCAGAAAATCTCGGCTCCGGTCGCGATACCCTGCGCATCGAGCCCTTTCAGCGGAACACGGTCCGTCACTTCGAAAAACACCCCTTTCAAGATACTGAAAGCGGCGACGGCCGGTCAGGCCTGCCGCCGCTTACCTGTTCGACGGCGCCTATAGGCACGAAAATGCAGCCGCGTCAAAGCGATCTGCCCCCGCTTGTCTCTCTGTCGGACGGTGGCTAAGCCCCCGATCCAAGCGGCTGGGGACAGAGATTAGAGGCCAATGAGCCAGGTGATCGGGCTGGTCGACGACGACCGCAACATCCTGACGTCCGTCTCCATCGCGCTCCAGGCGGAAGGTTTCGTGACTCGCGTCTATTCGGACGGAGCGACGGCCCTGAAAGCCTTCGCGGACAATCCCGCGGACCTTGGCGTCTTCGACATCAAGATGCCCGGAATGGACGGGATGGAGCTGCTCCGCCGGCTTCGCGAGTTCAGCTCGATGCCGGTCATTTTCCTCACCTCCAAGGACGACGAGCTGGACGAGGCGCTGGGTCTAGCCATGGGCGCCGATGACTATATCTCGAAGCCCTTCTCCCAGCGCCTGCTCATCGCCCGGATCCGCGCCATCCTTCGTCGCCAGGAGCTTGCCCGCGGTGAAGCCACGGCTTCGACGGACGAGCCGGAGCAGCCGCTGCTCGAGCGCGGGCGGTTGGTTATGGACCCTGCCCGCCACAAGGTGCGCTGGGACGGCAAGGAAGTCAGCCTGACCGTAACGGAGTTCCTGATCCTCGAAGCGCTCGCCCAGCGGCCCGGAGTCGTGAAAAACCGTAACCAACTGCTGGATGTCGCCTATGACGACGATGTTTATGTCGACGACCGCACCATCGACAGCCATATCAAGCGGATCCGGCGAAAGTTCCGAGCCGCCGATCCCCGCTTCGACGCAATCGAGACCCTCTATGGCGTCGGATACCGATTCGACGAACAATGACGAGCCGGGGCTGGCCCTCGCCTGGTCGGGCGGCTGGACGCTCGGCTACCGGATTCTCGCGGTCAACGTCCTGACGCTCATCCTGCTTGCGGCGAGCGTCCTCTATCTCGACGTCTTCCGGAACCGCCTGAGCAAGGAGCGCACTCGCCAGACGAGGATCGAGGCGACCACGACGGCGCTGGCGCTGGGGCATGTCGCCGCGAGCGAATGGCCCGGCCTGCTGGCGGCCATCTCGAAGGCGAGTGAAAACCGGATCCGCGTCTATGGCCCGGATGGAACGCTGCTGATGGACAGCTGGAAGCTCACCGGCCCGACCTACGAGCTGATCGACCCGACCACCCAGAAGTGGACCAAGGACTTCGCGCGGGCGACCGACCGCGGCTTCAACTGGCTGGTCGGGGCACGCCCGCTCGACGATTTCGTTGAGCCGCAGCCCGACCGGCTGCAGGCATGGCCCGAGGCGAAGCGCGCGAAAGTGACGGGCGCGGCGGTCTCTTATGTCCGCAATGCGCCAGATATGACCCCCGTGCTGTCGGCAGCGGCTCCGATGGGCAAGGACGTGCTCCTCGTCACCGACAACGACCGCAAGTTCACCAAGACCATCCGGCGCCAGCGAGCCGCGCTCGCGGCCACGATGGTGCTGCTGATCGGCCTCTCCGTCTTCCTCTCGCTCTTCCTCGCCCGGACCATCGTCCGGCCGCTGCGCCGCCTGGCGATCGCAGCTCACCGGGTGCGGCTCGGACGTTCCCGCGAGGTTCGAGTCCCTCGCCTTCCCTCGCGCAGTGACGAGATCGGGCTGCTCGCGCGGGCAGTATCGGACATGAGCCAGTCGCTGAGGCAACGCATCGACAATATCGAGGCGTTCGCGGCGGACGTCACCCACGAGCTGAAGAACCCGCTCGCTTCCCTTCGCTCCGCGGTCGACGGCCTGGAAACGGTCGAGGATCAGGACCTCAGGCGCAGGCTGATGGGAGTGGCGCGCGACGATGTCGTCAGGCTCGACCGCTTGATCAACGACATCGGCGAAGCGGCGCGCACCGACGCCGAGCTCGCTCGGGCCACCTTCGAACGCGTGGACCTCGGGCCGCTCATCGAGCAGCTGGTGTCGAGCTGGGAGACTCGCCGCGAGAAGGGCGATGCCCGGATCGCCTTCGCCAGGCCGCGAAAGGCGAGCGCCGTGGTGATGGGCAAGCCCGACCGGCTCGCCCGAGCGATCAACAACATCATCGACAATGCGGTGAGCTTCTCGCCTCCGGGCGGCCTCGTCGAGATCGCCGCCAGCCGCGTGGGCGACGAGGTCAGGGTGCGAATCGACGACGAAGGCCCCGGAGTCCCGCCGGACGCCCGCGAAGCAATCTTTAACCGCTTCCATTCAGTAAGACCGGAGAGCGAGGACTTCGGCCGCCATTCGGGCCTCGGCCTTGCGATCGCCCGCGCGATTGTCGAAGGGCATGACGGAGAGATTGACGTGCAAGACCGCGACGACGCCCCATCCGGCGCCCGTTTCACCATCCGGCTTCCAGCGGCGGACCGCGCATGAACGCGCTCGGCGACCGCGGACCACGCCTCTCGGCCGAGACAGTCCACGCCAGCACCGTCGCTCGCGACGGGCGCGCCGTCTTGATCACGGGTCCTTCCGGCTCGGGCAAGTCGGACCTGGCGCTGCGCCTCCTCGACCGCGGCTTCACGCTCGTCAGCGACGACCGCACCATCGTCCGCAAGGATGGTGACCGCCTCGTGGCAAGCGCGCCGCCGAACATCGCAGGCAAGCTCGAGATCCGCGGGATCGGAATCGTCGACGTGGAAACGGCCGCCGACGTGCCGGTTGCGCTGCTCGTAGAGCTGACGAGCGACATCCAGCGGCTTCCCGACGATTCGCGGGAGCGCCCGATTCTCGGCGTTTCGCTGCCGCTCATCTCGATTGACGCCATGACCGCCTCGGCGCCGTCGAAGGTCGCCCTCGCACTCGATCGAATGGGCCTTCAGTTCTGATGGCCGAAGCGCGGCCGGCTCGTCCGCCGCGCCTGCTGCTCGTCACCGGCATGTCCGGTGCGGGCAAGTCCACGGTCCTCGACGCCCTGGAGGACATGGGCTGGGACATCGTCGACAACCTCCCCGCCGACCTGCTCCACGGCTTCGTTCATGGCGGCGGACTGTGCAGGGTCGGCCCGGCGGCTGTCGCGATGGACGTCCGCAGCCGAGGCTTCGACCCCAAGAGCCTCGCGGCGCAGGTCCGCTCGGTCGAGGGCGTGAGCCCGGAAATCCTCTACCTGGATTGCTCCGGCGGCGAGCTGATCCGCCGCTACGACGAGACGCGCCGCCGCCATCCGCTCGCTCCCGATCGCCCGGCGGAGGACGGAATCGCCCGGGAGCGCCGGATCACTGCCCCGCTCCGGACCGAGGCCGACAGCGTGATCGACACGACCGACCTGTCCCCGGCCGAGCTCCGCGATGAGTTGAGGCGCCGCTATGGCGACGACTCCGACCAGCCGGTGCTGACCGTCGTCTCATTCGCCTTCGCTCGCGGCATCTCGCGCACCGCCGACCTTGTGTTCGACCTTCGGTTCCTGCCCAATCCGCACTGGGTCGACGAGCTTCGTCCGATGACCGGCGAGGACGGGCCGGTCCGGGACTATCTGGCAGCCGACCCGTCCTGGTCGGAGACGATGGGGCGCATCGAAGCGCTTCTCATCGACTGGATTCCCCGCTACTGGGCCGCCGGCAAAAGTTACGTGACCGTCGCATTCGGCTGCACAGGGGGACGCCACCGTTCGGTGGCCGCCGCAGCCGAGATGGCCGAGCGGTTGCGGGACAAGGGCTTTTCTCCCAATGTCCGCCACAGAGACCTGGCCTCGCCGCCGAGCGATACGATCGAGGCCGATCAAAGGCGACAGGCTGAGGCAGGCGAGTTGAACGAATGATCGGATTAGTGCTGGTGACCCACGGCCGTCTCGCGGCCGAATTCGTCACCGCGATGGAGCATGTGGTCGGCCCCCAGGAGGCGGTCGAAGCCATCTGCATCGGCCCCGACGACGACATGGAGGAGCGGCGCAAGGACATTGCCGCCGCCATCGGCCGGGTCGACCGCGGCCAGGGCGTCATCATCCTCACCGACCTCTTCGGCGGCACTCCCTCGAACCTCGCCATCAGCCTGATGAAGAGCGAGAACATCGAGGTGATCGCGGGCGTCAACCTGCCCATGCTGATCCGGCTGGAGGGCGCGCGGAAGGTGATGCCGGTCCAGGCCGCCGTGGCCGCAGCCCGGGAGGCAGGCCGCAAGTATATTTCCGTCGCTTCCGAGATCCTCGGGGAAGCGGCCGCTTGACGGCAGTCTCCAGAGAAGTGCGGATCGACAACCAGCGCGGGCTGCACGCCCGGGCGAGCGCCAAATTCGTCAATCTCGCGAGCCAACTCGACGCGGTCATCGACGTCGAGAAGGACGGCAACAAGGTGTGCGGGACCTCGATCATGGGCCTCATGATGCTCGGCGCGGCCAAGGGGGACACGGTCACCATCCACGCCGACGGCACACATGCCGAGGAAGCGCTGGAGAAGCTGGTCGCGCTCGTCGAGGAGCGGTTCGGCGAAGACTGATGGCCCGCCAGGTCACCGCTTTTTCCAATCCCACGGTCAAGCGGCTGCGTTCGCTCCGCGACAAGAAGGCGCGCCGGAGTGAGGGCCTTTTCCTCGCCGAGGGGCTGAGGATCATCGCCGAGGCGCGTGACAGCGGCCGACTGCCAGAGATCATCGCCTTCTCGCCCGAAGGGGCAAGGCACCAGCTCGCCGCAGAGATCATCGCTGCCACCGAGGCCGCCGGCGGAGACGCGGTCGAGACGACGGCCGACATTCTCTCGAAGATGTCCGGCAAGGACAATCCGCAGATGCTTCTAGCCGCCTACCGCCAGCCGGGTGCGTCGCTGGAGCGGATCGAGCGGGGCAAGGCGCCGCTCTGGATCTGCGCCCAGGCGCTGCGCGATCCCGGCAATATCGGCACGATCCTCAGGACCGGTGACGCCGTCGGAGCCGGGGGGCTCATCCTGATCGACGACTGCGCCGACCCTTATTCGGTCGAGGCCGTTCGAGCCTCCATGGGCGCGATCTTCACCCAGGATGTTGCCGTTACACGCTGGCCAGAGTTCCTGAGCTGGCTTCGCAGCGGCCAGGGGCAGCTGGTCGGGACGAGCCTCAAGGCCACTCAAGATTATCTCGACGCGAAATATAAGCGGCCCTGCTTCCTGCTGATCGGCAACGAGCAGCAGGGGCTGCCGGCGGACTATGAGGCGCAATGCGACCTTCTCGTCAAAATTCCCATGGCGGGCCGGGCCGACAGCCTCAACGCGGCGATGGCGGCGGCTGTCATGGCGTTCGCGATCAGGGCGAGCTGGCGCTGACGGAACCGCAGGGAGACGCCAAGGTTGTTCCGCCGATGAGAAGACTTGTCCTCGGCCTACTTGCAACAGGAGTCGCGGCCTGCGTCCCTCCGCCGCCTCCGCCAGCGCCCTATCACGCCGTCGGGACGGAGCCCTTCTGGAACCTGCTGATCGACGAGCGCGACGTGACCTTCATCCAGCCGGACGCCCAGCCGATCCGGCAGCCGAGACCGCAGGCGATCGTCGGGATAGCGGGCGAGATCTACCAGACGCCGCGGATCAACGTGAACATCGTCCACGGCAGCTGCAGCGATGGCATGAGCGACCGAGTCTATCCCGACAGGGTGCAGGTCACCGTCGACGGACGCCGGTTCAATGGGTGCGGCGGGCTTTAGGACGGCCGCTCTGGCGCTCCTCTGCGCCGGTTGCACGAGCATCGCCGCCGATGCGCGGACCTTCGAAGACACGCGCTGGCGTGTCACCGCCATCAACCGTCATGTGACGCCCGCAGCGGTCAATTATGCGATCGGTTTCAAGGATGGGCGGATCGGTGGCCAGTTCGGCTGCAACCATTTCGGCGGTGAATATCGAGTGGCGCGCGAAATCCTCACGACGAGCGCCATGATGATGACGGAGATGGCATGCCCCGACCCGGCGATGACCTTCGAATCATGGGGCACTGCCGTCCTTCAGCAGCCCATGCGGATGACCTGGAGCTCGAGCCGGAGGCTGACGCTCAGCAATGACGCCGGGTCGATCGACCTCGAGCTGCTGTCACCCTGACTGGGTGAAACCGGGGGTGCTTCCACTTCTTCCACTTTGTCACCCTTGGATCGCCCGAAGCTATTTCTTGTCTTGCTGAAAAGCGCCGTTGAGGGTGACATGACAGCGCCCCGCGAAGGTTACATGGAGGGTGACAAAGCTCACAACGGCCACGCGCAGTGAGCTTTCGCCGGCCGGGTCATCATGCGTTCAACTATCAAAGAGCCTGCAGCTGCAGAGGAGCAGTTGAAATCCTACTTTGCAAGCAGCGGCCTATTCCGCAGCGATCTGCGGTGGGTCGTCGTTCGACGGCTTCGACGCGATTTTCGTCAGCGGACGTGGCGCCACCTCGACCATCGGCGGGGTGTCGAGCGTCTTCGCGCTTCCCGCTCCGAGGGATTCGAAACGCTTCGCCTGGGTCAGAACCTGACTTTCGAAGCTGCCGACCATCTGGTTGTACGCGCTATTGGCAGTCGCGAGATTCTTTCCGACCCGCGCCATATGCTCGTTCATTGTCGCAAGCCTGGAGTGCAACTCCTTGCCCAGATTGGCGATTTCCTGCGCCGCTTCGGCCAGCCGCTCCTGCCGCCAGATGCTCGCCACCGTCTTCGCGATCGCGACCAGGTTGGTCGGGGTCGCAAGCAGCACGCGCCGCTCAAACGCCCAGTCCCACAGCGTCGGGTCCTGCTCGAGGGCGGCGGCGAGGAAATGCTCGCCCGGGATGTACATGATCACATAGTCGGCCGCGTCGCCGAACTGCGCCCAATAGGCCTTGGAGCCGAGCTGCTGGGCATGGTTGCGCATAGAGGCCACGTGCGCGCGGAAGCAGGCCTCGCGCTTGACGTCGTCCACCTCCTCGCAGGCGTCCAAATAGGCGTTCAATGAACATTTGGCGTCGACCACCAGCTTCCGACCACCGGGCAGCCGAACGATGACGTCGGGCCGCAGACGCCCGTCCTCGCCGTCGACCGACACTTCGGTCTGGAAGTCGGCATAGGGGCTTAGCCCCGCCTGCTCGAGGACGTTGCGAAGGCTCTGCTCGCCCCAGCGGCCGCGCGCCTTGGGCGAGGCTCGCAGCGCATTCACGAGGTTGCGGGTTTCGTCGCGGACCTGCCCCTGCCCTGTCCGCACCAGCTCCACCGCCTCGCGGAGGCCGGCATAATGGTCGACGCGCTCCTTTTCGATCGTCTGCAGCTTCTCCTGGTAGGTCTTGAGCAGCGTTTCGACGGGGCTGACCGCGTGGGTGAACTTCTCGCCGGCCTGCTCCAGGAACGCCTTGCGCGCATCGCCGAGCAGCTTGTTCGCGATCTCGTGGAACTGGGCCGAGAGGCTCTCCTTCGCCTCCCTGAGCGCGGCGAGCTGCTGCTCGAAGGCCTTCTCGCGCTCCTCTTGGGCGGCTTTAAGGGCAGCAAGCTCGCTCACCGCGCCGCGGTTCGCGTCACGCTCCTTCACCACCCCGTCGAGCTGCAGCCTCAGGTTCTCGACGGTCTGCTTCGCGCCGGCGGACTCGCGGCTCGCGTAGAGCCAGCCGATCACCATGCCGACGACCAGCGCCAGAACACCCGCAACAAGAACGGCCGAATTCATGCCGTCACTCCCCAGAACAGAATGAGAACATAGCCTCTGCGAGGCCTCTACTCAACCGGTATCGTCATTGCGAGGACCGCGGATCAAGTCCGGCGGACCTATCGATCCACAGAAAAAGGAACGAAGACTGGATTGCTTCGCTACGCTTGCAATGACGAGGAGGCGCCCATGTCCATACGCAAGATGATCGGCCTGCACCCCGACGTGCACGGCCATGTGAACCAGCCGCTCGGCGATGCGGCTCATCATTTGATGTATTGCGCGAGGATGTGCCTTAGCTGCGCGGACGCCTGCGCGGCCGAGAAGATGGACATGCGCCAGTGCATTCGCACGTGCCTCGATTGCTCGGACGTGTGCGAGGCGGCGGGGAAGCTCGCGGCTCGGCGGACGGGCTCCAACGAGCAGGTTCTAAGGGAGACGCTCGAGCTGTGCGCCCGGGTTTGCGATTCCTGCGCGGCGGAATGCGAGCGGCATGAGCATGAGCATTGCCGGCTCTGTGCGCAGATGTGCCGGGAATGTGCGGAGGACTGCCGCAACGCGGCGGCGTCGATCGGGGTGATGGCGTGATCCTCCCCGGTACGGGGAGGTGGCAGTCGCGCTAGCGACTGACGGAGGGGCGTTGGGGACAGTCACCACGGCCCCTCCACCACCTGCGGTGGTCCCCCTCCCCGTTCCGGGGAGGAATTAAGCAGCTTTCTGCTGCTGCTCCTTGCGCCACTTGGCGAGCTTTTTCAGCACCATGTCGCGCTTGAGGCGGGAGAGGTGGTCGATGAACAGAACGCCGTTCAAATGATCCATCTCGTGCTGGAGGCAGGTCGCGAGGAGGCCGTCGATCTCCTCTTCGTAAGTCTTGCCGTCGGAGTCCTGCCACCGGGCGCGGATTCGGTCGGGGCGCATGACCTCGGCATATTGCTCGGGGACCGAGAGGCAGCCCTCGGTGTAGGGCACCTCATGGTCCGAGTACCACAGGATCTCGGGATTGATGAAGACCTTTGGGTCGCGGACGGGCTCGCCGCCCTCCTCTTCCGGCTCCTGGAGGTCGATGACCAGCAGGCGGATGGGAACGCCGACCTGGACGGCGGCGAGGCCGATGCCCGGAGCGGCGTACATCGTCTCGAACATGTCGGCGACGAGCGTCTTCAGCTCGGCGTCGAACGTCTCCACCGTCTTGCTGATCTGCCGGAGGACCGGATCGGGTGTTTCGAAGATCGGGCGAATGGCCATGGGGTGGATTTAGTCGTTGCGTCCCCTCCCTTTCAAGGGAGGGGGAAGGGGTGGGTGGCGTCGAGCCGGCTCGATGCCGGCGAGAAAGCATCTTCATGGGCATCGAGCCCATTCAGATGACCCCCACCCCTAACCCCTCCCCTAAAGGAGAGGGGAACTAGGCAATCGGCCGTCGCGC
>DASVXR010000081.1:0-2352 GCA_036392595.1 Sphingomicrobium sp. | reverse complement strand
AGTCGAGGACCTATCCTCTGCTGAACGCCAGCGGGCGGGCGATCGTCGACTGGGTCGAGGCGCAGCGGAAGCTCAAGGCGCGGCCCGTGGGTGACGCGAAATGATCCGCCTCTACGACACGATGGCTCGCGAGAAGCGGCCCTTCGTTCCACTGAACCCGCAGCGCATCACCATGTATGTGTGCGGCCCCACGGTGTACGGGCGTGCGCATATCGGCAATGCTCGGCCGGCGGTCGTGTTCGATACGCTCGCGCGGCTTATTCGTCATGAATTCGGCGAGAAGAGCCTGATCTATGCCCGGAACGTCACCGACGTTGACGACAAGATCCTCGCGTCCGCCGACGCGGAGGGCGTCGATCCCTGGGTGATCACCGAACGGTACGAGCGCTTCTACCTCGAGGACATGGGAGCGCTCGGAGTGCTTCCACCCGATATCGCGCCTCACGCGACGCAGGAGATCGCGCCGATGATCGCGATGATCGAGCGGCTGATCGGTCTCGGCAACGCCTATGAGGCGGAAGGCCACGTGCTCTTCAGCGTGCCATCCGATCCTGACTATGGTGCCTTGAGCAAGCGCGACCGCGACGCGATGATCGCCGGCGCCCGCGTCGAGGTCGCTCCCTACAAGCGCGACCCTGCCGATTTCGTGCTGTGGAAGCCGAGCGAAGAGAGCGTGATCGGGTGGGATTCGCCCTGGGGCCGCGGCCGGCCGGGCTGGCACACCGAATGCTCGGCGATGATCGAGCGGCATCTGGGCGAGACCATCGACATCCACGGCGGCGGCCTCGACCTCATCTTCCCCCATCATGAGAATGAGATCGCTCAGAGCCGCTCGGCACATGCCGGAGCGCCGCTCGCGCGCTTCTGGGTGCACAACGGCTTCGTCGACATGGGCAGCGAGAAGATGTCCAAGTCGCTGGGCAACATCATCACTCCGGCGGAGCTGCTGGAGCAGGGACATCGCGGCGAGACGCTTCGTCTGGCGCTGCTCTCCGCGCATTACCGGCAGCCGCTCAGCTGGACCGAGGAGGTGGTCGCGCAGGCGAAGACCAACCTCGACAAGCTTTATCGCGCGGCGGGTGACGCCGACGCCGGGGAGCCTGATGAGGGCGTCGTCGAAGCGCTTCGGGACGACCTCAACACGCCGCTCGCGCTGAGCCGGCTCATGGCCCTGGAAGATGCCGGCGCGACCAAGGGAAGCGCGGCCTTGCTCGGCCTGCTTCAAAGCTCGGCGGAGGAATGGTTCCGTGGCGGCGCCGATGAAGCCGCCATCGCAGAACGCATCGCCCAGCGTGCCGAGGCCAAGAAGAACCGCGACTTCGGCACTGCGGACCGAATCCGCGAAGAGCTGAAGGCGGAGGGCATCGTCTTGGAGGACGGGCCGGGCGGCACCACATGGCGCCGGGAATGAACGCTCCGCTCTACACGCCCGAGATCCTTCGGCTTGCCGCTTCGCTGAGCGAGCCGCGCGATCTGGATCGCGAGGACGGCCGTGCCGCGCTCCGCTCTCCGACGTGCGGGAGCCGCATGCAGACCATTGTCCAGCTCGATTCGGATGGTCGGGTGGAGGCGCTCTCTCAGACGGTGCTCGCCTGCGCGTTCGGCCAGGCCTCGGCCGCGCTGCTGGAGCAAGGCGCGATCGGACGCAAACGCTCCGAGGTCAAAGACTCTCACGACCGCTTGGCGGCCTGGCTTGGAGGCTCATCCCACGAGCCCGACTGGCCCGGAATCGCGGCTCTCGCGCCCGCCCGCTCGCGCAAGTCGCGGCACGGCGCGATCCTGCTCCCGTTCCGGGCGCTCGTTGCTGCGATGGAGGCTGCCGAGAAGTCCTAAGCGGCTTTTCCGCCGCCGTTCGCCAAATGCTTGTCGAGCGCATCGACGATGGCCTCTACCACTTCCCTGTGCGCGCCGACCCCGCTCTTCACGTGGAGATGCGCCTCGGCATAGGCCTTGCGCTCGATCTCGGCGAGCCGTTCGAGCGTGCCCTTCGGATCGCCATTCTTCAGGAGGGGGCGCGTGTCGCGGCGGGACGTGCGCTCCGCGAGCACGTCCACGGGCGCATCCAGCCAGACGGTGATCGTCTTCTCCTTGAGCAGCTCGCGCGTCCGCGGGTCGACGAACACGCCGCCGCCGGTTGCAATCACCTTGACCTGGCCATCGACGAGCCGTGCGACCAGCCGCCGCTCGCCGTCGCGATAGTCCTGCTCGCCATAACGCTCGAACAGCTCGCCCCAGGGGAGGCCGACCGCCTCCTCGATCTCGGCGTCGCTGTCGACGAAGGGCAGCCCGAGGCGCCTGGCGAGCCTCCGCCCGACAGTCGATTTGCCTACCCCCATGAGCCCGACGAGCACT
>DASVXR010000080.1:0-4089 GCA_036392595.1 Sphingomicrobium sp. | reverse complement strand
TTCGAGAACCTGGGCCGCGAGCCGATCCCGGTCGAGCACGCCGCCTTCGACCGTCCCGGGGAAGCGCTCGCCGATGCGCTCGACCAGAGCGCCGCCAGGCCCCTGAAGCCGCCTCACTTCGGCATCCGCGTCGAAGACCGGGACAC
Organism: Sphingomicrobium sp.; assembly: GCA_036392595.1. Lineage (GTDB taxonomy): Bacteria > Pseudomonadota > Alphaproteobacteria > Sphingomonadales > Sphingomonadaceae > Sphingomicrobium. The sequence continues at coordinate 3,943 of DASVXR010000080.1, read as the reverse complement.
CGGCTTTCTCGAACATGCGAGCGACAGTCGACTTGCCCATACCGATCGAGCCGGTGAGCGCGATCCTGATCATGCGGGAAGAAGGCCGCGCTCGCGCAGCGCTCCGAGGAGCGGGATCAGCGGCATCCCCAGGATGGTGAAATGGTCGCCCTCGATGCGCTCGAACAGCTGCACCCCGCGGCCCTCCAGCCGGAACACGCCCACCGTGTAGCCGACCTCCGGCCATTCGGCATCGAGATATTGCTCAATGAATTCCTCCGAGAGCGGCCGCACCTCGAGCCTGGCGGTCTCGAGGTGGCTCCAGTCGAGCTGGCCACCGCGCGCGAGGGCCACCGCGCTCGTCAGCTCCATCCTCTTGCCGGAGAAGAAGCGCAGATGCTGCGCCGCTTCGGCACGATCGCGCGGCTTGTCGAAGCGCCGGCCGTCCGCGCTCACCACGCTGTCGCTTCCTACGACCCACTCGCCCGTGATGCTCAGCGCCTTGGCGACGGCCAGCTGGAGCGCGATCTCCCCTGGATCCGACGGGCCTCCCTTGAGCTCGTCCTCGTCGACCTCCGGCCGAACAGCCTCATATCCAACGCCGGCCGCATCGAGCATGTGGCGGCGTATCGGGCTGGTCGAAGCGAGGATCAGCGTCAAAAGAACAACCTTGTGGAAAAGCGGCTGGACGAGGCTAGCGCGATAGCGGGGGCAGTCTCAATCGCCGTCTTTTTCGACGTCGCGAAACAGCTGTTCGAAGATTCATCCACGGGGACGATACTTTTCGACAGGCTGTGAATCATGGGAGCGATCTTGAGCGACTCGCGCACTCTCCGAGTGGAGGGCTCTGGCCCGCTTGTTGGCAAATCCGGGAAGCGCTCCTAAACCCCGCAACCCCAAGCCCAACCACATCATCAATCTTATTCTATTTATATATATAAGGAGAGAAGAGGGGTGGCTCCGACGCCTGGCGAGGCCCTGAAGACCCAGGCGGACAAGCCCTTGCTTGCGGTGCTCGGCGGCGAGCGGCGCGACCCTCCTCCCGTCTGGATGATGCGACAGGCCGGGCGCTATCTTCCGGAATATCGCCAGCTTCGCGAAGAGAAGGGAAGCTTCCTCGATCTCGTTTATGACAGCGACGCCGCGGCCGAGGTGACGCTTCAGCCGCTGAAGCGCTTTGCCCAGCTGGACGCCGCCATCCTCTTTTCCGACATCCTCATCGTTCCTTTCGCCATCGGCCAGAACCTGAGCTTCGTCGCCGGCGAGGGACCGCGCCTGACTCCGCCCCTCGTCAACGCGAGGCTGGAGGACCTGCAGCCCTTTCCGAGCCGGCTTGAGCCGATCTACGCGACAGTCGCCAAGGTGAAGGCTGCGCTCGACCCGTCCAAGGCGTTGATCGGTTTCGCTGGAAGCCCATGGACGGTCGCGACGTACATGGTTGCCGGGCAGGGCAGCCGCGACCAGGTGGAGACTCGCCGGCTGGCTTACGCCGACCCTGGCGCCTTCCGAGCGATCGTCGAGCGGATCGAGGAGGTGACCTTCGGCTACCTGTCGGCGCAGGTCGAAGCCGGCGCGGACGCCGTGCAATTGTTCGACAGCTGGGCCGGAAGCCTCGCTCCGGCCGAGTTCGAGCGCTGGGTGGTCGCCCCGACCGCGCGGCTGGTCGGCAAGCTGAAGAAAAAGCATCCTGGCGCTCGGGTCATCGGCTTTCCCAAGGGCGCCGGAGGCAAGCTCGCCGCCTATGTGCTCGAGACTGGAGTCGATGCCGTCGGCCTGGACGAAACGGTCGACCCCATTTGGGCGGCGAAGGAGTTGCCTCCCGACGTCGTCGTCCAGGGCAATCTCGATCCGCTGGCGCTTCTCGCGGGCGGCAAGGCGCTCAAGAGCTCGGTCGCCCATATTCTTGACGCATTCGCCGGCCGCCCTCACATCTTCAACCTGGGGCACGGGATCCTTCAGGAAACGCCGGTCGCCCACGTCGAAGAGCTGCTTCGCCAGGTGAAGGGGGGAAGGTGACAGGCCTCACGGGATTTCTCGGGCCGGCCTATTTGTGGGTAAAGGCGGCGCACGTGACCTTCGTCATCTTCTGGATGGCCGGCCTGTTCCTCCTCCCCCGCTTCTACGTCTACCACCAGGAGACGGCGATCGGCTCGCCGGAGGACCGTGCCTGGATCGAGCGGGAGGCGCGTGTTCGTTCGATCATCCTCACCCCGGCGATGATCATCGTCTGGCTGCTCGGCCTGATGCTCGCCTTCCACCTGGACGCCTGGGGCGAGGGCTGGTTCAGCGCGAAGCTGGCGCTGGTCGTCTGCCTGACGGCCTATCAGGGCTGGCTCGGCGTTTACGGCAAGAAGCTGGCCAACGGACAGCGGCCGCTCTCGGGCAAGGCGGTGCGGATGATCAACGAGATTCCGGGGATCGCCGCCGCGATCATCGTCGTCCTCGTCATCGTCAAGCCGTTCTGACAGCCGTAGACGACAAGCCGCTCTGCTGCTGATTGACAGCGGCGGCTCCGATACATACCTCGAATCGCAACGGCTCCTCGGCCCGTTTTCCTGATTCCGCCGGTGACCGTTCCTCTTCGAAGCGGCGTCCTGCCGCTCCTCAGCTTTGTCGACCTGAAGAAGCTTTGAGCAATATTTCCCAAGAAAAGAACGACTTATGCATTTGAAAGATTTGAAAAAGAAAACCCCCGCCGACTTGGTCGCAATGGCCGAGGAGATGGGCGTCGAAGGCGCATCGACGATGCGCAAGCAGGACCTCATGTTCTCGATCCTCAAGGTCCAGGCCGAAAACGGCGTCGAGATCATGGGCGCCGGAACGATCGAGGTGCTGAACGACGGCTTCGGCTTCCTGAGGTCGCCCGAGGCCAACTATCTCGCCGGTCCCGACGACATCTATGTCGCTCCGTCCGTGGTCCGCCGCTTCGGCCTTCGCACCGGCGATACGGTCGAGGGCGAGATCCGCGGGCCCAAGGAAGGCGAGCGCTATTTCGCTCTGACGCGCGTGAGCACGATCAATTTCGACGATCCGGAGACCGTCCGCCACCGCGTCAATTTCGACAATCTGACGCCGCTCTATCCCGACGAGAAGCTGCGGCTCGATACGCTCGACCCGACGATCAAGGACAAGTCGGCGCGAGTGATCGACATCGTCTCGCCGCTCGGCAAGGGCCAGCGCGCGCTGATCGTTTCCCCGCCGCGCACCGGCAAGACCGTGCTGATGCAGAACATCGCCCGGGCGATCACCGACAATAATCCCGAGGTGATCCTCATCGTGCTGCTGATCGACGAGCGGCCCGAGGAGGTCACCGACATGCAGCGCTCGGTCAACGGCGAGGTCATCTCCTCGACCTTCGACGAGCCCGCCAGCCGCCACGTCCAGGTTGCCGAGATGGTGATCGAGAAGGCCAAGCGCCTGGTCGAGCACAAGAAGGATGTCGTGATCCTCTTGGACTCCATCACCCGCCTCGGCCGCGCCTACAACACGGTCGTTCCAAGCTCGGGCAAGGTGCTGACCGGCGGCGTCGACGCCAATGCTTTGCAGCGGCCGAAGCGCTTCTTCGGCGCCGCGCGCAACATCGAGGAAGGCGGCTCGCTTTCCATCATCGCCACCGCTCTGATCGACACCGGATCGAAGATGGACGAGGTCATCTTCGAAGAGTTCAAGGGCACCGGCAACAGCGAGATCGTGCTCGACCGCAAGGTCGCCGACAAGCGCATCTTCCCCGCGCTCGACGTCGGCAAGTCCGGCACCCGCAAGGAAGAGCTGCTGGTCGACCAGGGCACCCTCACCCGCATGTGGATGCTCCGCCGCATCCTCATGCAGATGGGCACGGTCGACGCAATGCAGTTCCTTCTCGACAAGATGAAGGACGCGAAGTCGAACGAGGATTTCTTCGCTTCGATGAACCAGTAAGGATCGGCGCCGATGTTCGAAGGCTTCGACTTCGGCGCGATCTTCA
>DASVXR010000079.1:0-3931 GCA_036392595.1 Sphingomicrobium sp. | reverse complement strand
ACGGCTGCGCACCGTGCCGCCGAGCTGGAGACTTACATCGAAGAAGCCGCGGGAGCGTCAGCTCCAGGCGCCAATAACAGGGAGTGCAGAGTGAAGCGTGAAGGACAGAAGATCGCACTGGTGACCGGTGGAGCGGGGTTTATCGGCTCGAACCTGTGCGACCGGCTGATCGCCGACGGCGCGCACGTCATCTGCGTCGACAATTTCCAGACAGGACGGGCAGACAATCTGAAGCATCTCGAGCGCGAAAGCCGGTTCGAGTTCGTCGAGCACGACGTCATCGACAATCTTCCGCAATGGCTCCGCGGCGGACGTACGAAATTCTCGCACATCTACCATCTCGCCTGCGCTGCTTCGCCGCCGCACTACCAGGCCGACCCCGAGCATACGTTGCTCACCAATGTCGTCGGAACGCGCAACCTGCTGCGGCTGGCCGAGGAGGCCGGCGCACGCTTGCTCCTCACGTCGACGAGCGAGGTGTACGGCGATCCCGACGAACATCCGCAGACCGAGGATTATCGCGGTTCGGTGAGCTGCACGGGGCCCCGCGCCTGCTATGACGAGGGCAAGCGAGCCGCCGAGACGCTCGCCTTTGATTTCCTTCGGGCGCACCGCGCCGACATCCGGGTGGCGCGAATCTTCAACACCTACGGGCCGCGAATGCGGTGCGACGACGGACGGGTCGTTTCGAACATCGTCTGCCAGGCGCTCTCCGGGGACGAGATCACGATCTATGGCGATGGTTCGCAGACGCGCAGCTTCTGCTACGTCGACGACCTCATCGAGGGTCTGATGCGTCTGATGGACAGCGAGCGCGCCGTCGGAGTGCCGGTCAACCTCGGCAACCCGCGCGAGCTGACCGTCAGGGAGCTGGTCGATCTTGTCGTGGCGCTGACCGGAACCGCATCGAAGATCGTCTACAGGCCGTTGCCGGAGGACGATCCGACGAGGCGGAAGCCGGATATTTCCCGAGCCATCGACCTGCTCGGCTGGGAGCCGCGGGTGGACCTCGAACAGGGCCTCGAAGCGACGATCGAATGGTTCGAGGACGATCGCAACCGCGTTGCGCAGCCCTTGTTCGTCGACGCGCCGCTCGTCGCCGCAGCGGAATAAGATGGGCGAAAGACTGATGCGCGCGGCAGTGCTGACCGGCGCAGGAAAGTACAAGATCGAGAAGGTCCCGCTTCCGGAGCCCGCTGCCGGGCAGGTGCGGATCAAGCTCGAGGGGTGCGGCGTGTGCGCGTCGAACCTGGCGCCCTGGGCGGGGCCTGAGTGGATGCGCTTTCCGACGGCGCCGGGCGAACTGGGCCACGAGGGCTGGGGCACAGTCGAGGCGGTGGGCGAGGGGGTGAGTAGCGTCGAGCCGGGCGATCGCGTCGCGGCGCTGAGCGGCAAGGCCTATGCCGAATATGATCTCGCTGAAGCCGACCAGGTGGTGAAGCTGCCGCCTGCACTGCGGAAGCTCGATCTTCCGCTCGAATCCTTCGGCTGCGCGATGAACATCTTCCGCCGGAGCGGCATCAGCGCGGGCCAGGACGTCGCGGTTATCGGAATCGGCTTCCTCGGCGCGATCCTGGTGCGCTTGGCGAGCAATTGCGGCGCTCGAGTCATCGCCATTTCGCGCCGCGAAGAGTCGCTTGGCCTCGCGCGACGAATGGGAGCGGCCGAGACGATTCCCATGCATGACCACAACCAAATCATCGACCGCGTGCGCGAGCTCACCGGTGGCAAGCTCTGCGGCCGCGTTATCGAAGTGGTAGGAAAGCAATGGCCGCTCGACCTCGCGGCGGAGCTGACTCGCGAAGGAGGACGCCTGGTGATTGCCGGGTACCACCAGGACGGTGCCAGGCAGGTCAACATGCAGCTATGGAACTGGCGCGGCTTCGACGTGATCAATGCGCACGAACGCGATCCCAACGTCGCGCTGCGCGGGATGCGCGAAGCCGTGTCGGCGATCGAGAGCGGTCTCATCGACCCGCGCCTGCTCATTACTCATCGTTTCCCGCTCGAAAGGCTTGGCGACGCGCTGAATGCGACGCGTGACCGAAACGGCAATTTCGTAAAGGCGGTGGTCGTCCCCTGATGTTGCAGCTCGGCTTTCTCGGCACGGGCTGGATCGGACGAAACCGGATGGCGGCGATGCTCCGCACCGGCGAAGCGGAGGCCGTCGCCATCTGCGATCCAAGCGACGAAATGGCGGCGCACGGACTTGAAGTTGCGCCGGGAGCGGTGCGCGTGGGATCGCTCGACGATCTGCTCGCCTGCGAGCCCGACGGAATCGTGATCGCAACCCCGAGCACGCTCCACTCGGAGCAATGCATCCGTGCCTTAGAAGCCGGCGCGTCGGTGTTCTGCCAGAAGCCTCTCGCGCGAAACGCCGGCGAGGTTTCGGCCGTGCTCGATGCAGCGAGGATCGCGGACCGGTTGCTGGGAGTCGATCTCAGCTATCGCCACACGGCCGCGGCGCAGGCGATCCGCGAGGTCGTTCGCGCGGGCGAGCTCGGCGACCCTTTCGCCGCGGACCTCACCTTCCATAATGCATATGGACCGCAGAGCGCCTGGTTCTGGGATGCAAGCCTGTCGGGTGGCGGCTGTCTGATCGACCTCGGAGTGCATCTCGTCGACCTTACCTTGTGGCTGTTCGACTTTCCCGAAGTGGTGGATGCGCGCGCGACCCTGCTGCGTGAGGGGAAGCCGCTGGGTCACGGGCAAGTCGAGGATTATGCGATCGGAGAGATGTTGCTCGCGAACGGAGTCGCCGTGCGCATCGCCTGCTCGTGGAACCTCAATGCAGGACGCGACGCAGTCATCGAAGCGAGCTTCTATGGGACGGCCGGCGGGGCCGCGTTCGCCAACGTGGATGGCTCCTTCTTCGACTTCTCCGCGGAGATGTTCAAAGGGACGGAGCGGCAGCGCATCGCCGCCCCGCCGGACGATTGGACCGGGCGCGCTGCCGCAGAATGGGTCCAGCGGCTGGCGGCGGGCGAGCGCTTTGCTTCCAGCACGTCCGGGCTCGTCGAAACGGCCCTTGTGCTCGACCGCATGTACGCCAACTCAAGAACGCGCGGCTGACGCTCGCTGGCCACGAGCGGCGAGTCGGGAGCCCGACTCCCGATTCGAATCATCAACTGCATCAATTAAGCAGGTTGAATTCCCATTGTGGGACGCGGCCAGAGCGTTTTTTCGTGCGTTTTTGAGACGAGCACAGGCCAGATCAGGCGATGTACGCGGACTAAACCTGGAAAGTCTTAACGATCAGTAACCACTTAACTTAAATTAAATACTTCGCGGCAGCAGAGTATAGGAGACGAAAAAACGCTCCAACCTTGCACGGTGTGAACCGATAGTGGGCGGTCCTTTCTACTCACGTCGGCCCGACGAACGAAATATCCTCAGATGTTAACTAGTCAATCTCATGACTGTTAACCATCATCTTCTTGCGCCTTTCCTCACGTAACGTTCCGGTCCGCCAGAACCGAATCTGTCATCGACTTGCCAATTCGCGCGACTAATGTTCTCCTTACGGCTGTTGAAGAGTGGGTGGGGCACCTCGTTAACTCTCTTCGTTCAACCAGTAAGCCGCCCGCGGCCACACTCTTTTGCGATTTTTTGTCCCGGGCGCGCCTGCGCGAGGCCCGGGAAATGACAGGGGCAGAATATGCGCTACGATGACGCTTCCCAGGCCGGTTCGATGGCCAGTGATCACTCGCCGGTCGCGCGCCCGGACGCCGACGCGCTTCCCGCGGGGAGCTACGGTCCGGCGAGCGGCAACGTGATCACCGGCGCGGGAACGACCACGGGTTCTTCGGGAGAGGACACGGTCGGCGATGCCCCGGCGCACATCGTAACGGTGCAGGGCGCCGGCGGAGCGGCCGCGAATTCAGGCGGTACCTTCCAGGCGACCGGCCAGTACGGCGTCCTCAGCGTGGAT
>DASVXR010000078.1:0-5694 GCA_036392595.1 Sphingomicrobium sp. | reverse complement strand
GATTCGCGCCAACTTTCGCCAGTCGGCAGATCGACGTCGAACAGATGTATCTTGTCGTAGCGGGCCTGGATGTTCCCTGCCCTGTCGATGACGAAGCCGCGGTTCGCGACCTTTCCGTCGCCGACCAGCACGGCCACCGATCCCAGGTGAAGCCATATGCCGTGCTCGCGGGCGGCTTCGCGGCATCGAGCGAGCACCTGGTCCTGCTCCTCCGGCCGGAGGTTTGCCGAAGCACGCTGTGAGTCCCGGTCGAGCAGGCCGGACATTTCCGGCGTGAAGAGCATGGCCGCGCCGCCCTTTGCCGCCTCTTCGATTGCGCCCACCAGCGCATCGCCATTGGCTCGCGGATCGATTCCGGTGTTCGACTGGAAGACCGCGATTCGAGTCATGCCTGGATGATCTCGTCGAGACGCCCCGCGCGCTCCAGCGCGAACAGGTCGTCGCACCCGCCGATGTGCTGCCCGCGAATGAAGATCTGCGGGACCGTTCGGCGGCCGTTGGCGCGCTCGATCATCAATTCCTTCTCCGGTCCGCCGAAGTCGACCACGATCTCCTTGTACTCGACGCCCTTGGTTTCGAGGAGATGCTTCGCGCGCCAGCAATAGCCGCAGGTGGTCTTCACGTAGATTTCGACGTCGGACACCAAAAACTCCCTTCGACCCGATACTTAGGACGGCTTTTCAGTCCATCAACCGTGAAGGTTTCACCACCCTCGCCCAGCTCACCAGCTCGACCCGGGCTGCACCGGCGCGCCGGAGCGCACGTGCGCAGGCCTCCGCGGTGCTGCCGGTGGTGAGAACGTCATCGACCAGCACGATCGTCCTGCCGGCGACTTTTGACTTGTCGCCGACGCGAAACGCTCCGGCCACTGTCTTGCGCCGCTGGACGACGCTCATGCCCTTCAGCGCGGGAGTGCGCCTCGTCCGCCTGAGCGCGAACGGATCGGAACGGATTTTCAACCGCCGCGCGAGCTCGGCCGCGACCAGCGCGGACTGGTTGAATCCGCGGTGCCACAGGCGCGTGCGGTGGAGCGGGACCGGAACGAGCAGGCGCTCGGACCCGTCCTGCTGGACCAAGGGAGCCATGTAGCGCGCCATGGTCCGGGCAATCGCGACCTTGCGCCCATATTTGAGCCGGATCGCGAGGCCGCGGGAAATGTCGTCATAGGCGACCGCCGCCCGGGTCCTGGCGATGCGCGGCGGCCGCGCGAGGCACACGCCGCACTGCTCCGCCTCGGTCGCCTCGAGCGGCAGACCGCAGGTCGAGCAGCCGCTGTTCCCGAGGAACTCGACCTCTTTCCAGCAATCGGTGCAGAAGCTGTGAACGTCGGCGACGATGATTCCGCAGGCGGGGCAGCGCGGCGGGAGAGCAAAGTCGAGCGCCCAGCGCGCGCAGGTCCGGATTACGCCTACAATCATCGCCATGCTTGTCGCGTGAGAAGCGGCATCGCACAAGCGTGGCCGTGCCGATGCTCTTCGACATGGAATTGAGGGTGCTGCGCCGGGACCGGGCTGCAAGGCTCGGACCGGAACTGTTCCTGCTGGAGCGCGCGTTCGAGGATTGCCTGGACCGGATCGGGCTGGTGCAGCGGCGTTTCCGCAGCGCATTGTTGATAGGGTCTCCGGATCCCAATTGGCCCGAGCGGCTGGGCGAGCTCGTCGACCGGGTCGAGGCGGCCGACCCAGGGCCTCTGTTCGCCAATGCTGCGAACGGGCGGGAGATTATCGAGGACAGGTGGGAGCCCCCAACGGCCGCCTACGAGCTGATAGTCTCGATCGGCACCCTCGACACGGTCAACGACCTCCCGCGAGCTCTTCGGTCGATCCGCGAGGCCATGGCCCCGGAAGGGCTGCTGATCGGCGCCATGTCGGGAGGCGACACGCTGCCTCAGTTGAGAAGTGCGATGCGGTCCGCCGACCAGCTGTCAGGAGGGGCCAGCGCCCATGTTCACCCGCGCATCGAAGCCTCGGCTGTTGCTCCTTTATTGTCGTCCGCCGGCTTCGTGATGCCGGTGGTCGATGTCGATCGAGTCCAGGTTTCCTATTCATCCTTCGACCGGCTGGTCGGCGATCTCAGAGCTATGGCAGCGACAAACGTGCTGACCGCGCGCTCCCGGCGTTCCTTAACGCGAGACGCCCTCGACGCCGCCGCGCAGAGCTTCGCCGCCGCCGGCGACGGCGAACGTACGGTCGAAATCTTTGAAATCCTTCACTTCGCAGCCTGGGTGCCGGCTACCGAACAAGGCTGACCGGCCGTTAAGCACGTTCGGAGGAAGAGTTGTTAACCAGGGGTAACGTAAACCCGGCAGCGTGGACGTGGACCAGAGGAGGGTGGCGTGATCGCTATCCGGAAATTCCTGCGCAGGCTTCGCGTGGACGCACGCGGCGCGACTGCCATTGAATATGGACTGATCGTTGCGCTGATCGCCGTTGCCTGCATCACCGCGATGCAGAGTCTCGGCGGCGGCTCCCAGGGCATGTGGGGCAAGCTCGACCAGAAAATCGCGGCGGCAACCGGGACGGGCGCCGCGACGCCCTAAGAGCGGCGCGCTCCGTACACCACCAGCTTGACCTTCTGGCCCGGCACCAGCCGACTGTTCGCGTCCAGCCCGTTCAGCGCCAGGAAGCGGTCGAGCCTGAAATCCCGATAGGCCATCCGGCTGGCGAGCGACTGCACCGTGTCGCCGGCGCGGACGGTCACCACGTCGATGATACGCGGGCGGATCGCGGCGGCCTCGGCCGGCGTGATCCGCCGAAGCGAATTGATCATCGGAGCGAAGGCGCCGATCCCGTAACCTCCGGGCGTCAGGGTCACGAAATGATAGATGCGCTGCGGGTCCCATTGATAGGCGACGACGCTGACGTCGACGACGCCCGATGAGGTTTCGACACGCGCGGTCGTTACCGCCGCGGGCATTCCGTTGATGACCGTATGCTGCGGTGGCGGGACGGCGAGTTGCGAGCGTCCGCCGGTCAGCTCCTGGAAGACGCGGAGGATATATTCGTCGAGCGACCCAGCGTAGCGGCCGCCGCTGAACTGAGCCTTCCCGGCCGAGCCCGAGATGGTCACCGCGGACGTTCCGTTGTCCATCAGATAGCCCTGCGGCACCGTGAACTGGATCCTGAGGTCCGGGTGAGTGAAAGTCGGCCCGTCGATCACGCCCTGTGCGGGATCGTCGTCGACGTAGAGGCCCTGGATCTGCGACAAATAGACGTCGCGGTTCCGGATTCCGCTGCCGAGCCGCCCCGTCGCCTGCGCCAGCTGGAGCGCGCGCTGGGCGCGATTCTGGCTCAACGGGTGGGTGCTGGCCCATTCGGGCGTCTGGCGGTTCGCCTTGCCCTGGACACGTGCTTCTAGGGCCGTGGCGCGCGCGAGCTGGGCCAGGATAGCCGGTCCCCCCGCCGGATCGTATCCTGCCGCCGTGATGTACCTGAGGCCCAGCTGATCCGCCTCATATTCCTGCTCGCGCGAGAAGCTCAGCGTCCTGAGCTCGGCCTGCTGCGAGATGATGTTGCCGATGCCGCCTACCCCGAAGATGGCGCCGACGATCTGGCCAAGCACCCCGAAGATGTTGCCGCGCTGGGCATATTGCTCGCGAATGTGGGCATGGTTCGCGGCGATGTGACCGGTCTCGTGGCCAAGCGCGAAGGCGAGCTGGGACTCGTCGTTCATCAGCGTCAGCAGCTGGCGAGTCACATAGACGTAGCCGCCCGGCACGCTCATCGCATTCTCGACGGCCGAATTGAGCAGGGTGAAATGAAGCGCCTGGCCGGGATTCACGATTCCGGAATAAGCGCCGACGCGCCGGCCGACGGACTCGACATAGGCTGCGCGCGGACCGGTCTCGGCGCCTCCCATCTCCTGGACGAGGGCGGGGTGTTCGCGCTGCGCTTCGGCGACGTCGCGGGGATTGAGGTACCTGGCCTGCTGGGCCGTAACGAGCGCCGGGCTGAGCACGGTCGCGGCCGCGGCGAGCAACAGGACGGTCTTACGCATGACGAATCTCCGTACGGCGCCGAAATAAGCGAGCCGCGCTTGAACGGAGAATGACTGATGGGGGTTCCTCAGCCGATGGCGAGGAACTTGGCCCGGCGCTGAGCCACCAATTCGTTGGGTCCAAGCGACGAGCAGCCGTCGAGCTCCTCGATGATCGCGCCCTTCAATGCGCCGATCGCCGCCTCCGGGTCGCGGTGAGCACCGCCGAGCGGCTCGGGAACGATTCGATCGACGACGCCGAGCGCATGCTGGTCGGCGGCCGTGATCTTCATCGCTTCGGCAGCCTCCGCCGCCTTGTCCGCCGTGCGCCACAGGATCGAGGCGCAGCCCTCCGGGGAAATCACCGAATAGACGGCATGCTCGAACATCAGCACTCGGTTCGCGGCGGCAATGGCGATGGCCCCGCCGGAGCCTCCCTCCCCCACGATCACCGCGACCATTGGCACCTTCAGCGCAAGGCATTCCTCGGTAGAGCGGGCGATCGCTTCCGCCTGACCGCGCTCTTCCGCCTGGACTCCGGGGAAAGCGCCCGGAGTGTCGACGAGGGTGACGACGGGAAGGCCGAACTGGTCGGCGAGGCGCATCAGCCGGATCGCTTTCCGGTAGCCCTCCGGTTTCGCCATGCCGAAATTATGCTTGAGCCGGGATGCGGTGTCGTCCCCTTTCTCGTGGCCGATCAGCATGACCCGGCGGCCGTCGATCCGGGCGAGGCCGCCGACGATGGCGGGGTCATCGGCGAAGGCGCGATCACCGGCCAGCGGCAGGAAATCGTCCGCCATTCCCGCGACATAGTCCTTGAAATGAGGCCGCTCGGGGTGCCGGGCGACCTGCGCCTTCTGCCACGGCGTCAGCCTGGCGTAGGTGTCCTTGAGCAGCTTGCCGGCCTTGGCCTCGAGACGGCCGATCTCCGCGTCGATGTCGATGTCCTCCGAGCTGCTCGCGGTCTCGCGCAGCTCGGCGACGCGGGTTTCAAGCTCCGCGATGGGCTTTTCGAAGTCGAGGTAAGTCAGCATGTGGCCAGCGCGGGTAGGACGAAGGCGGCTTCGGCGTCAACGAGCACGCGTCGCGAGCGGGTGCCGGGCATTGACCAGCTCGACGAGCCGAGCGCTGTCCACGTGAGTGTAGATCTGCGTCGTCGCGATGTCGGCATGGCCGAGCAGCGACTGCAGAACACGCAGGTCCGCTCCGCCCGAAAGCAGATGCGTGGCGAAAGCGTGGCGAAGCACGTGCGGGCTGACCCGCTCGGGCGGGATTCCGGCATCGGCGGCCATGGCGCGGACGATCTGGAACAGGCGCACGCGGCTGAGGTGGGACTTGCCGCTGGGGAAGAGCCAGAGCGTTCCGTCGGGCGACACGTCCAGCCACCGCTGCACGGCCGCCTCGGCGCGCGAGGAGATGGGAACGAGGCGCTCCTTGCTCCCCTTGCCGCGCACCATGAGGAAGGGCTGCCCGGCGCGGACCGCGCCTCGCGGGAGTGACACCAGCTCGCTGGCCCTCAGGCCCGATCCGTAGAGCAGCTCGAGAAGCGCGAGGTTGCGGACCGCGGTCATTTCGCCACTCGCCGCGCGGTCCTCGGCGCTCTGGAACATGCGCGTGACCTCGCCCTCATCGAGGATTCGCGGCAGCGGCCGCTCGAACCGAGGTCGCGGAAGCGCGCCGGAGGGGTCGTCCGCCCGCAACCCATCATCGACGAGGAAA
>DASVXR010000077.1:0-2158 GCA_036392595.1 Sphingomicrobium sp. | reverse complement strand
CCCGTTTCCACCTGCACTGCCAGCCGCTACAGGCCCCGCATGACCAAGCGCACGGGCGGACGCATCCTCGTCGACCAGCTGAAGATCCAGGGCTGCGACCGGATCTTCACCGTGCCAGGCGAGAGCTTCCTCGCCGTTCTCGACGCGCTTCACGATACTCCGGAGATCGACCTCACCGTATGCCGGCAGGAGGGCGGAGTCGCCTATATGGCCGACGCCGACGGCAAGATGACCGGCCGGCCGGGCGTTGCCTTCGTCACTCGCGGCCCCGGAGCGACGAACGCCAGCGCGGGGGTCCATGTCGCCTTCCAGGACTCGACACCGATGATCTTGTTCATCGGCGACGTCGCGCGGAGCGACCGCGACCGCGAGGGTTTCCAGGAGGTCGATTTCCCGGCCTTCTTCGCGCCCATCGCGAAATGGGCGGCGCGGATCGAGGATGCTCGGCGAATCCCCGAATATGTCGCTCGCGCATATCGCGTGGCGACCGCGGGCCGCCCCGGCCCCGTGGTGCTCGCGCTCCCCGAGGACATGCTGCGCGACGAGGTCGACGTGCCCGACCGCCCCTGCGTCCCTCCGCTAGCCGAGGAACCCGACCCCGGAGCGATCCAGGCGATGTTCGAGCTGTTGAAGGAAGCGACCAACCCGGTCGCGATCGTCGGCGGCGCCGACTGGAGCCCGCGCGCGGCGCACCATTTCGCCAACTTCGCCTTTCGCTACGGAATCCCGACCGCCGCCGCCTTCCGCCGCCAGGACGCCATCTGCAACACGTGCCAGGTCTATGCGGGCAATCTCGGCTATGGACCGAACCCGAAGCTACAGCAGCGCATCCGCGACGCCGACCTGATCCTCGCAATCGGCCCGCGGCTCGGCGAGGCCACCACGGACGGCTACACGCTGATCACGCCAGACCACCCGGGCCAGACGCTCGTCCACGTCCATCCCGACCCGAACGAGCTCGGACGTGTCTATCACGCCGACCTCCCGATCTGCGCCGACATGGGCGAGTTCGCCGAGATGCTCGACGAGTGGATCGACCCGGACCTGGTGCCGTTCCACGCCGGCGCGGAGGCGCACCAGGAATGGCTCGTATGGTCGGAGCCCAAGCCGCGCGACGGCGTGAAGCTCGACCTCGGCCCCTGCGTCGCGGTGATGCGCGAGAGGCTCCCGGAGAACACCATCATTTGCAACGGCGCCGGCAATTTTTCGGGTTGGTGGCACCGCTATTGGCGCTACGGCCCGATGTGCACGCAGCTTGCGCCGACGAGCGGGACGATGGGCTACGGCCTCCCCGCCGCGGTCGCCGCCGCGCTGCGCTTCAAAGACCGGCCCGTGGTCTGCGTGGCCGGCGACGGCGACTTCCTGATGAACGGCCAGGAGCTGGCGACCGCCGCGCAATATGGCGCCGACCTGCTGGTGCTTGTCGTCGACAACGGCAGCTACGGCACCATCCGGATGCACCAGGAGCGCGAGTATCCGAAACGGATCACGGCGACCAGTCTCAAGAACCCCGACTTCGCTGCCCTAGCCCGAGCTTACGGCGGCTGGGCAGCGACGATCGAGTCGACCGCCGAGTTCGCTCCAGGCCTCGAGGAGGCGCTCAGGCACAAGGGCATCCGCCTGCTCCACTGCAAGACTGACGTCGAGCAGATCAGCAACGCGACCACCATCACGAAGCTTCGCGAGAAAGCGAAGAAGTGAGCGGCGCGCCTCCCGCGCCCGAAGTCCAGGTCGAAGAGGTGTCGCCCGCAGACCCCGATGCGCAATATTGCCTGTCGCAATATTTCGCCGAGCTGTCGCAGCGCTTCGACTCAGGCTTCGACCCGGAGCAAAGCCTCGCGCCGACGCTCGACGACTTCCAGCCGCCGCGCGGCACGTTCCTGGTCATGCGCCTCCACGGCCGACCCGTGGCGTGCGGCGGGTTCAAGCCGGAGGAATCCGGCGCTGCCTATATCAAGCGTATGTGGGTCTCGCCCGACGCCCGCGGCCATGGGCTCGGGAGGTGCCTCTTACAGGAGCTGGAGGAGCGAGCGCTTTCGCTCGGCTATCGAAAGATCCGGCTCGAGACCGAGAAGTCGCTTCTTGAGGCCCAGCAGCTCTACCGGAGCTTCGGCTACCGCGAAGTGCCGCCGTTCAACGACGAACTCTACGCACACCA
>DASVXR010000076.1:0-2954 GCA_036392595.1 Sphingomicrobium sp. | reverse complement strand
ATTTCGGTGGTCGTGTCTCTGCTGTTCCTGAAGGAGACGGCTGGGCGGTTCCTGGAGCGGATCTAGCTCAAGGCGCCCAATGAATGTCGATGGGCTGCTCGGCCTCGGCGAGCACTCGGCCGATCGGCAGCTTGGAGCTTTGCCCGTCGGCGATGGCGCCTTCGAGGAGCTCGCGCTTGGCCTGGCCGGTCAGGGTGATCATGACGGCGCGTGCGGAAAGGATCGCGGCGCGGGTCAGGGTTACTCGAGGCACTGGCGAGTCGAGCGGCAGAGGGTCCGGAAGAACTCCGACGGCGCGGCGGGCCTTCGGCGCATCGAGCGCTGATTGGAGATCGGGGCCGGGGAAGATCGAGGCGGTGTGGCCGTCCTCGCCGACGCTAAGCCAGACGAGGTCGGGGGGCCAGGGCAGGTCCTGCAGGCGGGCGTCCGCTGCGTTCCCCGCGAGGCGGTAATCGTCCGCCGCTCCGCTCGCCAGCGGCACGACCCGCGCGCCGGCGGCAAGGAAATGCTGCGCGATGGTGCGTGCGTTTGACCGGGCATCATCCACCGGCACCAGCTTGTCGTCGGCGGGGACGATCGTGACCCGCTTCCACGGGAGCTTCTGCTGGGCGAGCTTCGCGTAGAGGGCGCTCTCCTCGCCGGGCAGCGCGATCAGCGACGCGCCGCGCGCGTCCACGGCGCTCGAGATGATGAAGCCGACATCGCCGGCGACGGCGTCCGCGAGCTCATCGAGGGAATCATACTCCCACCATTCGGCTTCGATCATATTGTCCGGCGACTCCGCTGTTAGCGCGGCGGTGGTTGCGCGTATCCGGACCAACCTGCAACCGCTTGACCGCTTCGACTCAGCGCAGGCCGGAAGCGAAGCCGGTCGTGGGCAAGGTTGCAAATCACGGAATCGATCGCCGCAACGCCCGTGCCTCGGTCGACGATGCATTCGCTGACATAGCCCTGGGCATCGACGCGCAGGCGCAGGAACACCGGCGTGCCGCGCGGCCACTGGTCGAGGAGCGCCCGGCCGAAGTCGCGGCCCATCAGCACCGGAGTGATGAGGCGCGGCGGGTAGGCCGCCCCTTCTCCACCGCCGCCGGTGCCAGTTCCTCCAGCGCCGCTGCCGGTGCCGGTGCCCGTCCCGCCCGCGCCGGTCCCCGGACCACGAACCGTCGAGGCGCCCTGTGTCGGCGCGGTGCCCTGTCGGGGAGTTTCGCTCGCGGCGATCTTCTGCACGGGGGGAGTCTCGATCTTCGGCTTGGGCGCGACCACCGGCGTCGCTTCGCTCTTGATGTTCTTGGGCGCGGAGCCGCCTTCCTTTTCCTTCGGCTTCGGCTGTTGCTTCGCCGGCGGGGGAGGCGGCGGCGGTGGCGGCGGCTTCTGGCCGATGTCGAATACCCGGAGCGCCGACTGCGGCTCGGCGAGGTCGATCTTTCCCGACATTTGCAGGAAGGCGAGCAGCATCGCCGCATTGACGGCGGCGGCCGCGATGATGGCACCGCTCCTGTGCGTTGCGCCGAGGTCCGAACGATACATTACCCCGGTCAACGCGGTTCAGGCGCAGGCGTTGCGGCAACGGAACATACAGGAACGCCGAGCGCGACAACCACGCCCGGCGCTCGAACTTGGGACGAGACTAAGTTCTAGCGGCTGGAGCTGCTCTTGCGACCGCCGCCGTGGCTGGCCTTGCCGCCCTTGCTCGCGATTTCACGCTGCTTCGCAGGATCCATCGCCGCAAATCCGCGCTTCGACCCACCACTTCTCGTGTTCGGCATGCTCAACCTCCTCTTGGTCTGGCAGCCTTGGCAACGCGGCGCCGAACGGCCGGTTCATAATGCTGATGAAGATTAGGAAACGGCAGTAACCTTTGTTGGTTCAGGGCTGAAAAACGTTGAATTGTTGCGCGTTCGGAACCTCCAACCGCGCGATGAATTCTCACGCCTGCGGCGGGAGAGAAGCTCCGCCGGAACCGAGGGGCGTAGATGGCGCAAGTATCGCGCATTTGGATATCGGCCGGGAGCGCGCTCCTGCTCTGCTCGATCCTCGGCGCGGCCCAGCCCCAGGCGACTTCAGCTTCGACCGGACCGATCGGCCATGCCGTCTCCGCGCAGAGCGCGGTTACCGCCGACAACGGCAATTGGGAGATGCCGGGCAAGACCTATGCCTCGACCCGCTTCTCCGCGCTCAACGAGATTACTCCCGCGAATGCCAACCGGCTGGGAGTTGTCTTCACTTTCTCGACCGCGACGACGCATGGCTATGAAGCGCCGCCCCTGGTCGTCGACGGCACGATGTATCTCATCACGCCTTATCCCAATTACCTCTACGCGCTCGACCTGACGCAGCCCGGAGCGCCGGCCAAGTGGGTGTTCAAGCCCAAGCCCGCGGCGGCCGCGCAGGGGGTCGCCTGCTGCGACGTCGTCAACCGCGGCGCCGTCTATGATTCGGGGAAGATCTTCTTCAACACGCTCGACGGCTACACGATCGCGGTCGATGCGAAGAGCGGCCAGATGGTGTGGCGGACGAAGCTCGCCGACATCCAGAAGGGCGAGACGATCACCATGGCCCCGCTGGTCGCGGACGGCAAAGTGCTGGTCGGCGATTCCGGCGGCGAGATGGGCATTCGCGGCTGGATCACCGCGCTCGACGAGGGCAGCGGTAAGGTCGTCTGGAAGGCGTTCAATACCGGCCCCGACAAGGACGTTCTGATCGGGCCGAGGTTCAAGCCTTTCTACGCATCCGAGCAGGGCAAGGACCTCGGAGTGAAGACCTGGCCGCCGGAGGCGTGGAAGATCGGCGGAGCGACCGTGTGGGGCTGGATCAGCTACGACCCGCAGCTGAAGCTCATTTATTACGGCACGTCGAATCCCGGACCATGGAACCCCGACCAGAGGCCCGGGGATAATAAGTGGGCGACAGGGGTCTTCGCTCGCGACGTCGATACGGGCCAGGCCGTGTGGTTT
>DASVXR010000075.1:0-6912 GCA_036392595.1 Sphingomicrobium sp. | reverse complement strand
GACAACGCTCGAACGGCGGCGGCGTTCACCCCTTGACGGCCAGGGCTCCGCGAACCGCCTTGTCGAGCGCATCGGAGCGGAACGGCTTGGCGAGCAGGGGGGCGTTCGGGGCGACGCGCTTGACCGCATCGGTCTCGCTGTAGCCCGAAACGAACAGGATCGGATGATCGGGGCTCTTCGCCAGAATCCGGTTCGCGACTTCCGCGCCCGAAAGGCCGGGCATGATGAAGTCGATGATCACCAGGTCAGCCTTTTCGCGCGCGAGCTCCTGCAGCCCTTCATGGCCGTCGCTCGCTTCGCGCACTCGATACCCCTGGTCCTGGAGCGTCGCGACGATGAATTCGCGCACGTCGGGATCATCGTCGATGACCAGCACGGACGCCGGCCGCGGCTTTGCGCGCGCCTGCTCTTTGTCGCCGTGGCTTCGCGCGGTCTCGGCGAGCACGCCCTCGTCCGCTGTGCGGAAGTAGATCTTCACCGCGGTGCCTACGCCCGGAGCGCTCTCGATCTTGGCGGTTCCTCCCGATTGGCGCGCCATTCCATAGACCATCGACAGGCCAAGCCCGGTGCCCTTGCCGACCTCCTTGGTGGTGAAGAAAGGCTCGAACGCGCGCGCGGCGACCTCCTCGTCCATGCCGAAGCCGGTGTCGCTGATGGTGAGCTCGATATATCTGCCGCTGTCGAGCTCGGGGTCATCCTCGACCTCGACCAGCCTCGTGGCGAAGTGGAGCTCCCCGCCGTCGGGCATGGCGTCCCGGGCGTTGATCGCGAGGTTGAGGACGGCGACCTCGAGCTGCGTCGGGTCGGCCATCACCGGAATCATCAGCTCGTCGAGATCGAAGCTCTTCTGGATGCCGGGGCCGAGGACGTTACGCAGCAGCGGCCGCATGCCCTGGATAATGGGAGCGACATGCGTCGGCCGGACTTCGAGCCGCTGCACCCGGCTGAACGCAAGCAGCTGCCCCGTCAGCCTCGCCCCGCGCTCCGCGGCCGCCAGCGCATTTTCCGCATAACGCTTGAGCTTCGCGTCCTCCGCTTTCTTCGCGATTATATCCAGGCCCCCGACCACCACCGTGAGCAGGTTGTTGAAGTCGTGCGCGATGCCGCCGGTCAGCTGGCCGAGCGCCTCCATCTTCTGGCTTTGCCGAAGCTGCTCCTGCGCGGCCTTGAGCTCGGTGATGTCGCGAGCCTCGAAGAGAAGGTAGAGGATGCTTCCGTCGGCACCCTTCACCGGCTGCACCGACACGTCGAGATAGGAGGTCGGGACTCCCTCGCGCTCCATTTTCACCTCGGTCGTGAAGACCTTGCCGCGCGCCGCCGTCCGGATCCCCTGCTTCATAGTCCCGACATGCTGCGGATAGGCGCGCAGGGTCGGCGCGTCCCACAGCTTCTTCCCGATCGCCTCGTGCGGGTTGGGATGCCGCCACACCTCGCGCCGGTCGTTCACCGCGAGCACGGTGCCGTCCGGATCGAGCAGGACCATGACCTCGAGCGCGGCCTCGAACACGGCGCGGAAGCGCGCCTCGCTCAGCGCCAGGTCGCGAGTCTGCTCCTCGACCTGCCGCCGAAGCTCCAGCTCGCCCTCCTTGGCGACGGTGATGTCGCTCGCCACCCCGATGAAGCCCGCGAGCTCGCCGTCCGCGTTGAAGCGCGGCTGCGACACGCTTCTTAGCCAGCGATATTCGCCGTCATGGCGGCGGTAGCGCCCTTCGAGCGTGAAGCGCTGCAGCGACGCTTCGCCCTCGATGCTCCCTTTCAGGATCCGCTCCTGGTCGTCGGGATGGATGACGCTGCGCCAGTCGAGCACCCGCGCTTCCTCGCGGCTGAGCCCGGTGAACTCGACATAAGCGTCATTGACGAAGTCGCGCACCCGGTCGAGCCGGGTCACCCACATCATCACCGGCGCCGAGTTGGCGATCCGCCGGAACCGCTCCTCGCTCTCCCGCAGCGCCCGCTCCGTCGTCCGCTGCTCCGTGACATCCGTCACGACGACGACGATGCCGTCGACGGCCCGGCTGGTAGGGTTGATCCAGGGCACATATTGGGTCTGGATCGCGACCTCGCCGCGCTCGTGATGCTCGAACACGGAAGCGAAGAATTGCGGCTCGCCCTTAAGCGCGGCCTCGAGCATCGGCTCGCGATGGGCGAAGGCCTTCTCGCCGATCACCTCGCGCATGTGCCGCCCGATCAGCTCTCGCCGCGGGCGGCCGAGCCATTCGCCGATCGCCTTGTTCATGAAGCGGTAGCGAAGCTCGCGGTCGAGGAAGCCGGTCATCACCGGCACCAGGTCGGCGAGCGTCAGGAGCCCCGGCCCGGTGAACATCGCCGCGGGAAGCTCGAGGGGAAGCGACAGGGCGTCGGCGGACGCGGCCTGCGCAGCCGCCGCTTCGTCCAACACGTCTTTCGCCTTGCGGGCCATACCACCCCCGAATGCGCAACATCTATTCCGCCGAACGGCGAAAGAGTCGATTCACTTGTGTTGCGTAACGCGCGGTTGATTTGCCTGCGTAACGATTAGCGCTGGTAGGGGGCGAAGGGCGCCGTCGGCTCCATCCTCTCGGCGATCGCGATCGCCCGCGCCGGCTCCACCGCCTTCTCGGGATAGGCGTCCAGAACGATCGCCGGGATCAGCCGCTGGATCAGGTCCGAATAAGCAAAGCCGTAGTTGAGACCGTTCCTCGGCCCGGTCGCCGTCACCAGAGCGTCGATGTCCTGCGGCGCAAAGCCGAGGTCGCCGAGCTTCGACCCGAGCACGTAGCGCCGCTGCTCGTCCCCCGGCCGCTCGAACTTCAATATCTCCGCCGCTCGCCGCTGCACCGCCGGGTCGAGCGCCTCGTAGCGGTTGGTGCACATGATCACCGCGGCGGGAAGGCGCCGGTTCGACAGCCGGTCGATGCCGCGAATGAAGGCGTTGACCCCGCTCACGTCCTCATGGTGCATCTCGGCCGTCGCGCGCGACTGGGCGAGGGCGTCGGCCTCGTCCACCAGCAGGATCACGGCGCCTTCGACATTGCTGCCCTTCACCATCGCATTGGCTTCCTTGACCGCATAGTCGAAGGCCGCGCTGATCAGCTGCGTCATCTCGCCGATCCGCCCCTGCCCGCGCGCCGCGAGGCTAAGCGGCAGAAGCGTCACCTCGATCATCGCGTCGCGAGCCACCGCGTCGCCGATCGATTCCGCCAGCGCCGTCTTCCCCGACCCGACATCGCCCGCGAGGATGATCAGCGGCGGCCGGCTGAGCACCGTGTCGAGCAGCCCCTGTGCATCCGGGTGATAGCGCTCGCTCCACCTCGTCAGCGCCCGCGGATGGACCAGCAGGGTCAGCATCTTGCGCAGCCGGTCCTTCTGGTCGTCGAGCCCGACGAGCCGGTCGAACGCATCGCGCGCGTCGGGGTTGGGATAGACCATCTGCCGTTCGAACAGCGCCTGGACGTCGATCATCATGGCGGTTCATCCCCCCGAGTTACGCGCGCACTCTTCGAAGACGATTATGCCTTGTCCCTTCTGTCGGCGGCAATAGCCCTTCCAATGTAGGAATTGGTTTGCTCCACGCTGGTACATGAGCATCCCAGTCATCTGCGACCGCTGTCGCTCCACCGGCGCTTCCGGCGAGGGCGATTTCTCCCACCTCGGCGACCTCCTCGAGTTCACCCCCGTCCCGCGCAAGAAGGAGCGCGTCGACGGCTGGAGCGCCGAAAGGCAGCGCGCCTTCATCGCCGCATTGTCCGCCACCGGCTCCAGGCGCCGCGCCGCGCTCGCCATCGGAATGCAGCCCTTCGGCGTGGACCAGCTGCTGAAGAGCGAAGGCAGCGACAGCTTCAAGGCCGCCGTGGAGCGCGCCATGGCCATCGCCGCGCAGAACGGCACGATGAAGATCGCCCAGGGTGTCGCGGATGCCGCCGCGCGCAACGCGGTGATCGCGCACGGCCGAGCCACCACCGCGCTGACCCCGCCCTCGCGGCTGCGCGGCCTCATTCAGCCCGAAGACGAGGATTCGCTCGCCCGCCGCGCCGAGGAGCATCGCGACAGCATCTCGAAGAAGCTGCTGAACTGCCGGCGGCTCTACCTGCAGGAGATCGCCGACAGCCCCGGCAAGCGCGCCGCGTTCGAGATGCTGACCGAGCTGCCGATCGACTGGGAGAAGGCGGAGCGCCTCGAGCCGCAGCCCGACGAGCCCTTCCGCAAGCCCAACGCGCGCGAAGGGGACATGATTTTGACGGCCGAGAACGGCTGGCACGCCGGCATGGCGCACGGCCCCGACAAGTTGGCGGAGCTGCGGAAGGCGATGGATGAGTATCGGGCGAAGGAGGGAATGGCTCCAATTGAGTGGGATGAGGAATGATGAAAGGCTGGAGCCTGAAGCACGGCCGGCGCGCGGCTCGTCCCCACGGACAGGATGGTGCCTATCCCCAGCCGCTCGCCACTCCCGGCGAGCAGCGGCCCGAGAGCGTCATTGAACAGGAACAGCTCGACGCCGCGCGCGAGTGGTTGCGGCATGTGGAAGCGGGAAGGATTGGACGCACAACGCCTGACTGACGCTTGAAACTCGCCTGGGCACCCGTTATAACATCCGTATGAACACGGAACTGAAAATCCGCAAGATCGGCAATTCGGCGGGCGTGGTCCTGCCGAAGGAGCTGCTGGCGCATCTCGACGCCGAGATCGGCGAGACTTTGTCGGTCAGCAAGACGCCGCACGGGATCGAGCTGTCGGTTCGCGATCCGGAGTTCGGCGCGCAAGTGGCGACCGCGCGCGAGATCATGGCCCGGCGCAAGCGCGCTCTGCGGGAGCTTGCTGCAACGGAAGACGAATTGAGCGAAGCGATCATGCGCGAGGATCGCGAGGTGCTTAGCGGCTTGGCGAAGCGGTAAGCACCGCAGGCGCGTTGTAAACCATAGTTGACAAATCCCCCAATCGTAAACTATAGAAGACAAGCTTGATCGAGGTCAGGCAGACCACTCGGTTTGCGACTTGGCTGGCAGGTCTGCGTGACGATCGTGCCCGGGCTCGGATCCTGAAGAGGCTGGATCGGGCAGGGCAGGGAAATTTGGGAGACGTCGCTCCGGTTGGAGGAGGCGTCTCGGAGATGAGGATTTTCTACGGCCCCGGCTATCGCGTCTATTTCGTCCAGCGCGGCTCGGAGCTGATCGTGCTGCTGTGCGGCGGCGACAAGTCGACGCAAGGCGCGGACATCGAGGAAGCGAAGGCTTTGGCTAAGGAGATTGAATGATGGCCAAGATCGAAACCACGGCATTCGACTCCGCGGACTATCTCAACTCCGCCGAAGCCATCGCCGCTTATCTCGACGCCTATCTGGAGGATGCGACGCCCGAGGAGCTGCGCAATGCGCTGGCGACCGTTGCGCGCTCGCACGGCATATCGGATTTGGCGCGGCGCAGCGGGATCAGCCGGCCGGGGATTTACAAGGCGCTTGGGCAGGATGGGAATCCGTCGTTTGAGACGATCCGGTCGATCCTGGCGGCGATGGGGCTGAGGCTCACGGTTGAGCCGGCGGAGGCGGTTTAGGGCGCTTAGCTATTCCTCACCCTCACCTTGATCTTCATCGTCAGCGAGCTGAGCGCGAGATCTGGCACGAACAGCGGCTGGTGGCGGTGCTGGGCGCGGGGGATTTGTCGGGTGAGTAGTCGCGCGAGCCGAGGGGGAGAGCCGTGCGCCGTCACCGGATGGCGACTGACGCACGGCTTGGGAACCTACTCAGTTGCGCTGATGTCGGCCCCACTCGCCACCTGCCCAGCAGGGCGTCATCGGGTCGATGCGCGGGATGTCGAGCATGCAGAAGTCCAGGACCGCAGCGTCGTTATATGCTGGGCCGCTCAGACCCAGGCCCGGCGGCGTGGCTGCGTATGCGGCGCTCGAAGCAACAAGCGTACTGAGGACGGCAACGGAAATTAGACGGCGCTTCATGTTCACGGCTCCTTATTTGTGTGCAGGAGCCCGACACTGAGCTTACTTCTGGCTAACCGAATCTTTGCTTTAGTCGGTAATGGATACAAACAGCCCATTCACTGAGACGAAGATCATCATCCATATTGCATTGTTTTTGTTACGTTTACCGTAGTCGTTCGCGATCCGCCATTGACTATTGTTCGTTTCGGTTAGTAAAGCGCCCGCGCCGGATCGATCAGGGCTCGTGAGAGGCCCGATGAGCGGGAGCATACCTTGTCCGGCCAACTTTCAGTCCAACGGCACTGCCCCAAGTGCGGCTATGCAGAGCCCACAAACGACGATCTTCCGCCAGCAGCGTTTTACCGGCCCTGGCATGTTCGTGGGCGAAGCGCGGTCAAAGCCTATGTCGAAACTCTTGGACAGGAGGCCGCCGAGTGGCTCCTCGCGTTATTCGTCGACAAGGACATGCATCTGCTTGCCGTCGATACCGTGGCGCGCGGTGACGTTTCGAGCTGCCGTGTGAATTTCGGGCAAATCCTTGGCCGTGGGCATGCGCTCAAAGCCGCGGGCTTCATCCTCGTGCACAATCACCCGAGCGGCGATCCCACGCCGAGCCAGGATGACGTCCGGGTCACGGCGCGGCTGCGCCACCTGTCCCAAGAACTGGACCTGCCGCTGCTTGACCATCTGATCATCGCCGGCGACGAGATGAAGAGCATGGGCGAGTTCTGACCGTCACACTTGGTGGATACGGCAGCCGCTTTGCGCCACTTTGGATAGCAATGACCTGAAACAGCTCCAAGTTCGAGCAATCCACCAAAGGTTGTAAAGGCAGCGTGACTTCTGTCGTCCGCCATGAATCATGGCGGGCGTCCGACATTCTCTTGTTTTTTGGCTGCGATATGCCTCATCTCGTCGACGGCATATCCCACCAATGCTGCAATCTTCGACTCCGACGACCGACTCGTGGTCGATACATCGGTCGGGTCCCCCTATGCGCCGGTC
>DASVXR010000074.1:0-2022 GCA_036392595.1 Sphingomicrobium sp. | reverse complement strand
AATCCGCCTCTGCTCGCAAGGAGACGAATTCATGGCTGCGCGTCCGATCTGGCGAGGTCAAATCCGGCTCGCCCTGGTTTCGATCCCGGTCGAGCTGTTTCCGGCTACCCGCAGCGGTGCCCAGATCCAGTTCCACCAGGTGCACGAGCCCACCGGCAAGCGCATCAAATATGAGAAGGTGGTGCCAGGCGTCGGCCCCGTCGACCGCGACGAGATCGTCAAGGGCTATGAGGTCTCGAAGGGCCACTACGTCCTGCTCGACCCCGAGGAGATCGAGAGCGTCAAGCTGGAGAGCCGCAAGACGCTCGACCTCGTCCAGTTCGTCGACGAGGACGACATCGACGCCATGTATTTCGACAAGCCTTATTACGTCGTGCCGGCCGACGACCTCGCCGAGGAAGCTTACGTCGTCCTTCGCGACGCGCTGAAGGCGGCGAAGAAGGTCGGCGTCGGCCAGCTCGCGATGCGCGGCCAGGAATATGTCGTCGCCCTGAAGCCTTGCGGCCGCGGAATCCTGCTGGAGACCCTGCGCTACGCCGACGAGGTTCACAAATCGACGGGTTTCTTCCGCGACATCGGCGATACCAAGCCCGACGCCGACCTGCTCGACATGGCCTCGATGCTGATCGAGCGCAAAGCCGGCGAGTTCGACCCCAAGGAATTCCACAACCGCTACGTCGACGCCCTGCATCGCCTGATCGAGGAGAAGCAGAAGAAGAAGGGCGAGAAGATCATCGAGGATCCGGACGCCGACTCTCCGCCGCCCAAGGGCTCGAACGTGATCGACCTCATGGCCGCGCTGAAGAAGAGCCTCGGCGACGAGAAGAAGGGCAAGGCCGCGGCCAAGCCGAAGAAGGCTGCAGCGAAGAAGAGCACGGCCAAGAAGGAACCGGAGCGGGCGCGCGCACGTAAACGGGCGTAGCCATGCCCTTACGCTCGCTCGATATCGAGACCTACAACCGCAAGCGCGACTTCGCGAAGACGAAGGAGCCGCGCGGCCGGAAGCTCAAGGGGAAGGGCGACAGCTTCGTCGTCCAGAAGCATGAGGCTTCGCGCCTCCACTGGGACTTCCGGCTCGAGCTCGACGGAGTGCTGAAGAGCTGGGCCGTCCCCAAGGGGCCGAGCCTCGACCCCGACGAGAAGCGGCTCGCGATGCGCACCGAGGATCATCCCCTCGATTACGGCGATTTCGAAGGGACGATCCCCGCCGGCGAATATGGCGGGGGAACGGTCATGCTGTGGGACAAGGGACGCTGGATTCCCGACCCGCGCAAGGACCCGAAGAAGACGATCGAGGAAGGCCATCTCCACTTCACGCTCGAGGGCGAGCGGATGAAGGGCGAATGGGTGCTCTTCCGCCTCAACCCGCGGCCAGGCGAACGCGGCGAGCCATGGATGCTGAAGAAGGTCACCGACGACTATGCCGATCCCGATGACGGCGAAGCGCTAGTCGACAATTGCGTGACCAGCGTGACGACCGGCCGCACCATGGCCGAGATCGCGTCGGGCGAGGACGTGTGGCGGTCCAATCGCGGCGGCCAGAAGGGCGGCTGGCAGAAGCGCAGGGCGAGCAAGGCCCCGCCCCCTTTCCAGGAGCCGCAGCTCGCGACGCTCGTCGACGAGGTTCCGCCGGGCACCTCGTGGATCCACGAATATAAGTATGACGGTTATCGGCTGCTGCTCGCCGTCGGCGATGGCGTCGCCACTGCCTGGACCCGCAACGGCAAGGACTGGAGCGACAAGTTCAAGGCGCTGGTGAAGGCGGCGACGAAGCTTCCGGCGGGCTGCCTTATCGACGGCGAGGCGGTCGCGATCGACGACGAGGGCAAGCCCAGCTTCCAGCTGCTCCAATCGACGCTGAAGGAGCAGCGCGGCGCGAACCTCGTCTTCTACGCCTTCGACCTGCTCATCGATCGCGGCGAGGACATCAGGAAGCTGCCCAATATCCAGCGCAAGGAGCGGCTCGCCGCGCTGCTCGAAGGCGTGTCGCCGCCGATCATCTACGGCGATCACATAATCGGG
>DASVXR010000073.1:0-1597 GCA_036392595.1 Sphingomicrobium sp. | reverse complement strand
GGCGGCGGCGACGGTGAGGACGAACATCGCCAAGACCTGGCCGGTCAAGTCGCCGAGATAGGCCGAAAATGCGACCAGGTTGATGTTCACCGCGAGCAGGATCAGCTCGATCGCCATCAGCATCAGGATTACGTTGCGCCGATTGAGGAAGATTCCGAGCACGCCGATGGTGAAGAGGATCGCGGCGACCGCGAGATAATGGGTGAGCGTGATCACAGCCGCACCCCCTCGCCCACTTCAGGCTGCTTGAGGCGCACCGCATCCTCGGGACGGCGGCGAATCTGCCGCGACATGTTCGGAGTGCGCGTGTCGCGGCGGCGGCGATGGGTCAGGACGATTGCCCCGACCATCGCGACCAGCAGGATCAGGCCGGCAATCTCGAAGGGGAAGAGGTAACGGCTGTAGAGCAGCTGCCCGAGCGCAACGATGTTGGGCTGGTTCGTCGCCGGAATGTGCCGTCCGCTGAGCGCCGGACCTGCCTTCCATGCGCTCACCGCGACGATGATCTCGGAAAGCAGCACGAGCGCGATGATGATCCCGAACGGCAGGTTCTTCGTGAAGCCGCTTCGGAGCGTCGCGAAGTCGATGTCGAGCATCATCACGACGAAGAGGAAGAGCACCGCGACCGCGCCGACATAGACGATCACCACCAGCATAGCGATGAACTCGGCGCCGAGCAGCAGCATGAGCCCCGCCGCGTTGAAAAAGGCGACGATCAGCCACAGCACGCTGTGGACCGGGTTGCGCGCGAACACGACCGCCAACGCCGAGGCGATGGTGACCGTCGCGAACAGGTAAAAGGCGATGGCTGCGATCAAGCTGGGGACCCTGTTGCGGCGCGCTTATCGGTAGGGGGCATCGGCGGCAAGATTGGCGGCGATGGCCTGCTCCCACTTGTCACCGTTGGCGAGCAGTTTCGCCTTATCGTAGAGCAGCTCCTCGCGCGTCTCGGTCGCGAATTCGAGGTTCGGCCCTTCGACGATCGCGTCTACCGGGCAGGCCTCCTGGCAGAGGCCGCAGTAGATGCATTTGACCATGTCGATATCGTAGCGAGTGGTTCGGCGGCTGCCGTCCTCGCGCGGCTCGGATTCGATCGTTATCGCGAGCGCCGGGCAGATCGCCTCGCACAGCTTGCAGGCGATGCAGCGCTCCTCGCCATTCGGATAGCGGCGCAGCGCATGCTCGCCGCGGAAGCGCGGAGAGGTCGGGTTCTTCTCGTACGGATAGTTGATCGTCGCCTTGGGCTTGAAGAAATATTTGAGCGTCTTCGCGTGGGCGAGGACGAACTCCCAGAGCGTGAAGGATTTGATCCAGTGCTTCATGCGTACCTCGTCAGCATCAGCCATCCAGAGACGAGGACGACGAAAATGAGTGATAGCGGCAGGAAGACCTTCCAGCCGAGACGCATCAGCTGGTCGTAGCGGTAGCGCGGCACGGTCGCCCTCACCCAGCCGAAGATGAAGAAGAACAGGCACATCTTGAGGATGAGCCAGATCCAGCCCGGCAGCAGGTAGAGGAACCCGATGTTCAGCGGCGGCAGCCACCCGCCCCAGAAGAGCAGCGAGTTCAGCGCGCACATCAGGATGACGTTGCCATA
>DASVXR010000072.1:0-3169 GCA_036392595.1 Sphingomicrobium sp. | reverse complement strand
TCGGCCAGCGACATGGCGGTCATGACCAGCGAGCGCACCGACTGATAGTCGACCGTCAGCAGCAGGTCGCGCGGAAGCGATGACACGGCGTGGCGCAGCGCCTTGCCCGAATGGCCCTTGGGATCGAAGCCGAAATCCTCGTCGAGCTGGTCGAGGCGCTTGCGCAGCACCGGCACTTCCTCGGTCGGTTGCTTGAGCGCCTGGCTCGTCCACAGGCCGGCGTGAACGCCGATGCCGGTGATCTTGCCGTCCTCACGCAAGGGAACGACGACGAGGTCGAGCGGGACCCGGCGATGGACGCTCGACTTGCGCTCCGCCTTGGCCATGAGCGGCACCTCGCCGCCCTCCTCGAAATAGCGCATGGCCCCGAGGCAGCCGCCCTCGTCGGTCGGAGCGCCCGGGATGCTGAAGATCCCAAGCCCGCCCGACGGGGTCTGGTAAGGCTTTTCGACATGATAGCCGAGCAGGGTCATCGCCCCGTCGGCGAACCAGTTGAGAAGCGCGCGGCCCTCGGGGTCCGAGATTTCCTCGGCGTCGGCGCGCATCTTGTCCTGCAGCGGATGCCAGTCGCGAACGCCGAGCCTGACGTCATTGAGCACGCGCCTGAGATCACTGGCGAGTCCCTGCCGGTCGCGCGCGTCGACGCGGTCGAGCTCGATGTACATCATCGATTCGCGGCGGCTCTTGTCCGGGCAGAGCGGGACCAGCTCGCTCAGCACCCCATTCTCGTCGCGACTAACGCACACCACCGGGTGAAGCAGGCGATGGATGGTGATCTGCCGGGCGGCGATGGCGTTGGCGACCGAGTCGACGAGGAAGGGCATGTCGTCATTGACGATGCCGATGCGCATGCGGCGGTGGCCCGCCTCGCCGCCCGTCGATTCGACCGCGAGGGCGACTTCGCCCTTCTTCCGCTGGGCCGCCACATTGGCGAGGAATTCGGCCGCCTCGAGCTCGGATTCCCGGTCGAGGCCGTGGGTCTCGCCGGGCAGCGCCTTGCGGGTCAGCGCCTTGCGGATGGATTCGACCAGCGGCTCGGGCAGGCGCGAATGGGCGGTCATGAAAGAAAAGGGCTCCGCGAGTGATGCGATGCCGCGGGCCTATAGCCCTGCCGTTGCAAGAGGGACAACCCCGCCATAGCCGCTTGCCCGACTGGAAAGGCGCTGATAGTGGCCCCACTTTCCGTGAAGCCAAGCCGCTTTAGCTCAGCTGGTAGAGCACATCATTCGTAATGATGGGGTCGCGTGTTCGAGTCACGCAAGCGGCACCACGGCCCTTACCGAAGGCATGCAGAATATGACCGACGAAGCGGAAATCGGCGCGGTGATCGACGAAATGTACGCGATGATCTCCGGCCCCGCGGGCCCGCGCGACTGGTCTCGGCAGGCGAAATGCTTTCTTCCCGACGCGCACCAGGTCCGCACCTGGGTCGACGAGCAGGGCCGGCCGCAGAAGCTGGTGATGAGCCTCGACGAATATGCCGCGAACACCACGCCCTTCTTCGCCGAAAATGCCTTCTACGAAGTCGAGACGAGCCGGCGGATCGACCTGTTCGGCAATATCGCGCACGCCTGGAGCGCCTATGAGGCGCGGCGCTCGCCAGATGACTCCGACGTCGAGCGGCGCGGGATCAACTCGATCCAGCTGTTCAAGGATCCGGACCTCGGCTGGCGAATCATCCACATGATCTGGGACAACGAACGCTAGGATGCGGGTCTGCGTCGCCGGCGCAGGAGCCATCGGTGGCTGGGTTGCGGCGAAGCTGGCGATCGCCGGCAACGAGGTCATGGCGCTGACCAGCCGCGGTTCGGTCGAGCGGCTTCAAGTCCGCGAAGATAGCGAAGAGATTGTGCCGTTGAGCCGTTTTGACGGTCCGGCCGACCTGCTGGTGATTGCAGTAAAGGCCCCTGCACTGCCCGCCGTGGCACCGACGCTTAAGTCACTGTTCGACACCGGGACAGTCATCGTCCCGATGCTCAACGGAGTACCCTGGTGGTTCCTCGAGGGGCAGCCTCTGGAATCTGTCGACCCTCAAGGAAGCATCGCCGCGGCCCTGCCGTTCGAGCATCTCATCGGTTGCGTCGTCCACGCCTCGTGCAGCCGGCCCGCGCCCGACACCATAGTCGTGAAACATGTCGACAGGCTGATCGTCGGCGAACCGGGCGGGGAGAGCAGCGCGCGTCTCGCGCGCGTCGCGGCGACGTTCGATGATGCGGCGCTGAGGCCGGAGCAGACCGGCAATATACGCAGAGAAATCTGGTACAAGCTCTGGGGCAATGCGACGATGAACCCGCTCTCGGCGCTTACCCGGGCCACATGCGACCTGCTCCTTGCCGACCCGGAATGCCGCGCCTGGATGATCGAAGGCATGGCCGAGCTTGCGGCAATCGGCGCGGCGATCGGTTGCCCGATCGAAGAGAGCGTGCAGGACCGCATCGCCGTGACTGAGCGGCTCGGCGCGTTCAAGACTTCGATGCTTCAGGACGTCGAGGCGGGAAGGCCGGTCGAACTCGAAGCACTTCTCGGGGCGCCGCGTGAGATCGCCCGCCGCGTCCGCATCGAAACGCCAGCGCTGGACCGACTCTACGGCGTCACCAAGGTGATGGCCCAGAGCCTTGGGCTAGGCTGAGGCGACGACTCGTCCGACGCACTCGCCGAGGCCGATGCGGACCGCGCCCTCGGCTTCGCACCAGGCCCTGAGCGTGACCTCGTCGCCGTCCTCGAGGAAGCTGCGCGTTTCGCCACTCGGCAGCTGCACCGGCTGCTTTCCGCCCTGGCTGATCTCGAGCAGAGAGCCGAGGCCGCCCGCATCCTCCGTCGACAAGGTGCCGGTGCCGATCAGGTCGCCCGGTTGGAGGTTGCAGCCGTTCGAGCTGTGGTGAGCGACGATCTGCGCGGCGCTCCAGTACATCGCCGCGTCCGCCGAGCCGCGCGAAAGAATGTGCGGCGCAAGGCCCGCCGAGCGCATCTTCTCGGTCGAGAGCGTGACTTCCAGCTGAATCGCGAGGCCGCCGTTCTTCCGGTCCACGGGATCGTCGAGATAGGCGAGCGGCTGGGGATCGCCGGTCGGCCGCTCGCGCATGGGCTTGCGAAACGGCGCGAGCGCCTGCGTGCTGACCACCCAGGGGCTTACGCTGGTGAGGAAGTTCTTGGCGAGGAACGGTCCGAG
>DASVXR010000071.1:0-2339 GCA_036392595.1 Sphingomicrobium sp. | reverse complement strand
AGATCCGCGGGCCCAAGGAGGGTGAGCGCTACTTCAGTCTCGTCCGCGTTAGCCAGATCAACTACGACGATCCCGACGCCGTCCGCCATCGCGTCAATTTCGACAATCTGACTCCGCTCTATCCGAACCAGAAGCTGCGGCTCGACACGCTCGATCCGACCATCAAGGACAAGTCGGCGCGGGTGATCGATATCGTCTCGCCGCTCGGCAAGGGCCAGCGCGCGCTGATCGTTTCCCCGCCGCGCACCGGCAAGACGGTGCTCATGCAGAACATCGCCCGAGCGATCACGGACAACAATCCCGAGGTGATCCTCATCGTGCTTCTGATCGACGAGCGGCCGGAGGAAGTCACCGACATGGAGCGCTCGGTGAACGGCGAGGTCATTTCCTCGACCTTCGATGAGCCTGCCAGCCGCCACGTCCAGGTCGCCGAAATGGTGATTGAAAAGGCCAAGCGCCTTGTCGAGCACAAGAAGGATGTCGTGATCTTGCTCGACTCCATCACCCGCCTCGGCCGCGCCTACAACACGGTCGTCCCGAGCTCGGGCAAGGTGCTCACAGGCGGCGTCGACGCCAATGCGCTGCAGCGGCCGAAGCGTTTCTTCGGCGCCGCGCGCAACATCGAGGAGGGCGGCTCGCTCTCGATCATCGCCACCGCGCTGATCGACACCGGCTCCAAGATGGACGAGGTCATCTTCGAAGAGTTCAAGGGCACCGGTAACAGCGAAATCGTCCTCGATCGCAAGGTCGCTGACAAGCGCATCTTCCCTGCGCTCGACGTCGGCAAGTCCGGCACCCGCAAGGAGGAGCTGCTGGTGGAACAGGGCACGCTCACCAAGATGTGGGTGCTGCGCCGGATCCTCATGCAGATGGGAACGGTCGACGCGATGCAGTTCCTGCTCGACAAGATGAAGGACGCCAAGTCTAACGAGGACTTCTTCGCCTCAATGAATCAGTAGTAGCGTCCGGCGATGCCCGGGCTTCCCGTCCTGAATTTCTCGGCCGTTTTGACGGCGAGCGGGCTGGCGAAGCTCGGGCAGATCATCATCGGCGACCTCACCATGGCCGGCGACAATGTCGTCATCATGGGATCGCTTGCCTCGGGCCTTCCGCCGCGCGACCGGCGCAAGGTGCTGATGCTCGGCGTCGGCATGGCGCTCTTCTTCCTCATCATCTTCGCCGTGATCGCGACGCAGCTGCTCAAGATCACGGGCCTCGCCTTCGCTGGCGGGCTGCTGCTGCTGTGGGTCGCCTACAACATGCTGCGCGAGCTTCACCCGCGCGAGCCGGTGGTCGCGGACGATCCCGCGACCAAGACCGTCGAGGGGCCGCCGCGGAGCAAGACCTTCGTCCGGGCGGCGCTGCAGATCACCATCGCCGACCTGAGCATGAGCATCGACAATGTGCTGCTTGTCGCCTCGATCGCCCGCGACGAGCCGGCGCTGCTGTTTATTGGCCTCAGCTTCTCGGTCCTCTTCATGGGCCTCGCCGCCAATTACGTCGCCCGAGTGATCCAGCGCTATCACTGGATCAATTATATCGGCCTCGCCGTGATCGTCTGGGTCGCCGTCAGGATGATCTACGATGGCTGGATGGGCGGTGAGCATGTGCTGGGCTTGAGGCACGTGCTCGGCTTCGAATAGGGCCGGCGAATGGACATCGGCGGGCTAATCACGGCGCAGGCGGTCGCCGCATTCCTCCAGATCCTGATGATCGACATCGTCCTTGCCGGCGACAATGCGATCGTTGTCGGCGCGCTCGCCGCCGGGCTTCCGGCGGCGCAGCGGCGCAAGGTGATCATGATCGGGGTGCTTGCGGCTCTTGTGCTGCGGATCGCCTTTGCCCTGATCGTCAGCCAACTGCTCCAGATCGTCGGCCTGGTCCTCGCCGGCGGGATCCTGCTGCTGTGGGTCGCGTGGAAGATGTTCCGCGAGCTTCACCACGGCGGCGAAAGCCCCGGCTCCGAAGAAATCATCGGCGACGAGCATAGCGGCACGCGCGCGCCGAAGACCTTCGCGAGCGCCGCCTGGGGAGTCGCGCTCGCCGACGTCAGCATGAGCCTCGACAATGTGCTCGCGGTCGCCGGGGCGGCTCGGGACCATCCGTGGGTCCTGGTGTTCGGCCTCATCCTCTCGGTCGTCCTGATGGGCGTCGCTGCGAACCTCATCGCCCGCTACATTGAGCGATACCGCTGGATCGCCTGGGTCGGTCTGCTGGTCATCGTCTGGGTGGCGCTGAAGATGATCTGGGAAGGCGCTCACCACGTCGCCCCGGTGATTGCGCCGATCTTGAGCTGATCGCCGGTGGCTCGAGACACCATCTTCGCCCTCTCGAGCGGG
>DASVXR010000070.1:0-6176 GCA_036392595.1 Sphingomicrobium sp. | reverse complement strand
TCGACCGTCATCCCGCGCAACTTCAATGGTGCGAACATTGGCGGCGCAGTCTTGTTCGACTTGCCCTCGGTCGCCCGTTTCCAGAACCAGCGCTCGACGCCTTCCAGCCATTCGCGGTCGCGCAGGCGGAGGTTCTCGTGGCTGATGCGCTGGCTGCGGGTGAGCAGGGAATAAGCGAATTGCAGCGGCTCGAAGTGCAGGTACCGCTCCAGCGTCTCGAACCATTCGGTCGAGTTGCGCGCGCTGTTCTGGAGCTTCAGGACTTCGAGGTTCCGCTCGGCTTGGTACTCGTCGAGCGCGGCTTCGAGAGAAAAGGAATTTGGTTCGCGCAGAGACGCGGAGAACGCAGAGACGTTCGCGCTTGTCTCGACATCTCTGCTCCTCTGCGTCTCTGCGCGAGATTCCTTGGTCGACGCGGAACTGCGATCCAGGACGTCAGCAAGCTTGATCGCATCCTCAAGCGCAAGCTTCGTGCCGCTGCCGATCGAGAAATGCGCCGTGTGCGCGGCGTCACCGAGGAGGATGACGTTGCCGCTCGTCCAGCGCTCGCACTTGATTCGCCGGAAATTGAGCCACGCGGCCGACCCGCGCAGGTGGGATGCGTTGGACATCAATCCGTGGCCGTCGAGATATTTGGCGAAGAGCTTCTCGCAGGCGGCGATGCTCTCCTCCTGGCTCATCTTGTCGAAGCCGAAGCGGCGCCAGGTGTCTTCCGAACATTCGACGATGAAGGTCGAGCAGTCGCGCGCGAAGCGGTAGGCGTGGGCCCAGATCCAGCCGTGCTCGGTCTCCTCGAAGGCGAAGGTGAAGGCCTCGAAGACCTTCGATGTGCCGAGCCAGACGAACTTGTTGCGGCGCAAGTCGATGTCGACGCCGAACGCGTCCGGCGTGGCGTCGCGGAAGCGTGAGTTGGCGCCGTCGGACGCGATGACGAGGTCGTAGCCGCGCCACTTCGGATCGGCCGGATCGCACTCCGCCTCGAAATGCAGAACGACGCCAAGCTCGCGTGCGCGGTCCTGCAGAATTTGCAGGAGCTGCTTGCGGCCGATGCCGATGAAGCCGTGCCCGCCGGAGGTGATGCACTCACCGCGGATGTGGACGTCGATGTCGTCCCAGTGCGCGAACTCGTCGGTGATCGTCTTCGCGGACACGGGATCGTTGCGCGTGATGTTGTCGACGGTGAGATCGGAGAAGACGACGCCCCAGCCGAAGGTCACGCCCGGCGCGTTCCGCTCGAAGATCTCGATCTCGTGCGCCGGGTCGCGCAGCTTCATCGAGATGGCGAAATAGAGCCCG
Organism: Sphingomicrobium sp.; assembly: GCA_036392595.1. Taxonomy (GTDB): domain Bacteria; phylum Pseudomonadota; class Alphaproteobacteria; order Sphingomonadales; family Sphingomonadaceae; genus Sphingomicrobium. The sequence continues at coordinate 4,880 of DASVXR010000070.1, read as the reverse complement.
GCCGGGCCGCCACCGATGCAGGCGATCTTCATTTGCCGGCGCCCCGATCTTCACTGATCTTCGCAGTGACACGCGCACGCGCGAGCGCCCTCGCGCGAGAGCCGAAGCATCCGACGAGGTTCAGGCTAGAGCGGCCGCGGTGCATCGCCGCAGCATGGCACAGCAGCGCATCTGTAGGACAGCGCGAATCTGTGCTCTATAGTCCTTCCGGTAGATTCTAGAGGTGCGTATGAGGTCCCTGTACATGCTTTCGCTGCTCCTCGCCGCCGCGTCGGTGCCTGCCGCTGCGGGAGTGACCGTCGAGACCGCGAGCGGCGACTGGAGCAAGCTGCCGCGGCTCAGCCAGCGCGGCTACGAGCATTTGAGCGAGAAAATGCAGGCGAAGCTCTACGAGATCGCCGCCTCGAAGAAGTGCCCGTCCTTCGTGCTGAACTATGATCGGCTCGATTTCAGGACCAGCTTCGCCGTGCAATATGGCCCGGACGGAAGCCTGTCGCGAATCGTGTTGCCGAAGCTCGAATGCCCCGAGGCGGAAGGCGTCGTTGGGGGCACTCTGCTGGAGATGCTGCAGGCCGGCGACTATGCGCCGACCGGGAAGAGTCCCGCCGGCTGGTACCAGGGAGGGCTGGGCTTCAGCTTCGTCGGCAAGAATGCGGACGCGCCTGCGGTCGCGCAGCCGAACACGGTCCAGGTGGCGAAGGTCGCGACGGATCCGAACGAGGTTGTCTGCGAAACTACTCCGATCCTCGGCTCCCGCCTGGAGACCAAGCGTGTCTGCATGTCACGGTCCAAATGGGCTGAGCAGCGCCGGAGGGATCAACAGGAGCTCTACCAGGCGCAGATCCAGCGCGGCTGCAAGGATACGGTCTGCTGACCCGGCTTAGTCGATGTCGCGGATAAAATTCTCGACGGCGCGATTGAACAGGTCCGCCCGTTCCAAATTGGCGAGGTGGCCTGCGCCTTCGATCTCCGAATAGCGCGCGCCGCCGATCAGCTCGACCAGCTCACGGGATAAGGCAGGCGGAGTGACCCTGTCCTCGCCCCCGCAGAGGACGAGCGTCGGCACACGGATGTCACGAGCCCGGTCCCGCTGGTCGGCTAGCCAGACGGCTTCGGCCCCGATCCGATAGGCTGCGGGGTCGATCCGGGCCATGGTCTCGACCACTTCGCTGCGCACTGCCTGGTCCGCCGGCTGCGCGAGCAGCACGTCGACGCGCGCCTCGGCCATGGCGCGCAGGTTCTCGCTCGCGGCGACGCCTCGCTCGTAGATCGCACGGCCGTCCGGATGCTCCGCGAAGGTGTCGGCGAGGATCAGTGACGCGCAGCGGTCCGGGTCCGCATGGTGCATGGCGATCGCGACGACCCCGCCGAGCGACAGGCCGCAGACGTGCGCGCGGTCGACTCCGAGCTCGTGCAGCCCCGAGATGATCGCGTCGGCATAATCGTCGCGAGTCGTTCCTTCCGGTGCGGGGTCGCTCTCGCCATAGCCCGGATAATCAAAAGCGATCACCCGGCGCTCGCGGCCGAAATGCGCGAGCTGTGGGCGCCAGACCGACTTGTCCGAGCCCACTCCGTGGAGGAAGACGATCGGAGTCCGACCGCCGCCGCCGGTTTCCTCATAACCGATGTCATAGCCGTTGTTGGTGATGATGCGCGGCACGGGGGCATCTTGGCACCGCGGCTCCGCGCAGGCTAGCGTCGGCTAATGGCGCGGATGACGGTGAACGGCGAGGCGGTCAATTACAGGCTCGATCCCGGCACGCCCTTGCTCTGGGCGCTGCGCGACGCGTCGAACCTCACCGGCACCAAATATGGCTGCGACAGCGGCGATTGCGGCGCGTGCACCGTCATCATCGACGGCCATGCGGTGCTGAGCTGCAGCGTCGCTCTTCGCGATCTCGAAGGCGCCGACGTGACGACAATCGAGGGTCTCAGCCCCAACGGCTCGCACCCGGTGCAGCAGGCCTGGCTCGCCGAGCAGGTGACGATGTGCGGCTATTGCGAACCTGGCTTCATCATGGCCATCGCCGCGCTTCTGCAGGCGAGCCCCAATCCGACCGACGAGCAGGTCACCGCGCTTCCCAACATCTGCCGCTGCGGCGCCTATCCGCGCATCCGAAAGGCCATACGCCGGGCGTCGCAATCGGCGGCCGTGACGCCGCTCCAAACGCCGCCGAAACGGTTAAGCCCCGGCTCATCTGAAAAGGAGCAGTAGGCCGGCCAATAGGCGAAAGGTCTAAGGTCATGCGTAGGCTCCTCATTTCCCTCCTCGTCGCGAGCGCGGCGGCAAGCCCGGCGCTGGCGCAGTCGAACGATTTCAGGCCGCACTTTGGCGGTGGACGGCAGGACGCTCGAGGGGAGGCTCGAAGCGAACGCCCGGCGTCGCGCGAGATGCGGTCCGATCACTCGCAAGCGCCGCAGCAGGTCCAGGTCGAGCGGGCGCCCCAGGCAGTCGAGACGCATGGCGCCTCGAACGATCACCCGATTCAGGTCCGCTCCTTCGGCGGCGGCGGCGGAGATCACCCGGGAATGGGGATGGACCGCTCGGCGAACATGGATTCGGCCAATCGCATGGGAGGCTGGCGCGTTCGGCAGGTCGATTCCGATACGCCGTCGACAATGCGCAGCGAGCACGTGCAGGCCGACCAGGGAACCCGGCGCGCCCCGACCAACTGGCGGATGCACGAGCGACAGGTTCGCGACGCGCCCAGCGGACACGACGGGGTCGCAAGCGACACGGTGGAGCAGGCCATGCCGGCAAACGGCGGAAGGTCGATCCAGTGGCGCCGCTTGCCGCCGGGTGGCTCAGGCGATCTCGTCCAGCCCGACCGGCCGCTTCCGCGCGTGATGCGCGCGAGGACCCCGGTGGTGAGCGATACGCCTCGCGAGGGCACGCAGCCGCCGCCCCGGACCGAGCTCTCCCATCGCACGACCGTGGCACACTGGGACACCAGCTGGCGCCATAACAGCCGCTACAATTGGTGGGACTGGCGCCGGCGGCACCACCACTTCTTCCACCTCGGATTCTATTACGATCCGTTCGGCTGGAGCTACCAGCGGTACCTCGTCGGCTGGCGCCTCTGGCCGGCCTATTTCGGCAGCAATTACTGGATCACCGATCCGTGGCAGTATCGGCTCCCCTACGCGCCGCCCGGCTATCGCTGGATTCGTTATTATGACGACCTGCTGCTCGTGGACACGTGGGACGGCCGAGTCGTCGACGTGATCTACGATTTCTTCTGGTAGACAGAAGCGGCGCATTTGACGAAGGGGCGTTGCGGTTTTCCGCAGCGCCCTTTTTCTGAAACGGTCTGGAAAAAAGCCTCATGAAGCTTGCCATTCGCACTGCAACTCTCGCACTTTCGATCGCCGCTCTCGCCGGCTCGGCCGGCGCACAGACGGCCTCGCCGCCATGGGAGCCGAAGGTCACGCCGTCGAGTGAGCTGACGGCGGAGGAAGCGAAGAAGATCCCGACGCTTGAGCAGCAGAAGGAGCACGACCGCCTGTTCAAGCTGTTCAAGGACAGCGACGAGGCCTCGCTCAAGCGCAACCCGATCCAGGCGCTGTTCCGCGGCGACCTGCGCTATGCGGACCGGCTCGGCGACCTCTTCAGCGACCGGCATTTCCAGGGCGAGAAGGCGGCGGCGCAGCACGACCTCGCCGCGCTTCACGCGATCCCCCGCGGCCAGCTGAGCGCCACCGACCAGCTCGCCTACGACGTGTTCGAATATCAGACGAAGGACACGCTTCGCGGGCTTCAGCCGGACCTGCTCCGGCTCGAAGAAGCGCTGCCGATGAACCACTTCTTCGGCATTCACACCGAATATCCGACGCTCTCGAGCGGGCAGGGCGGCGCGCCGTACAACAGCCTCACCGATTATGAGAACGGGCTGAAGCGCAACCGCGACTTCGCCGCCAACATCGACGAGGCGATCCGCCAGTGGAAGAAGGGCGAGGCCGAGGGCGTCGTCGATACCAAGCTGACGGTCCGCAACATGATCGAGCAGCTCGACAGCCAGCTGAAGCTCAGCCCGGAGGAGTCGCCCTACTGGGGCCCGATCAAGGCGTTCCCGTCCTCGATCGGCGCCGCCGACCGGGCGCGGCTGACGAGCGAATATCGCAACTCGATCGCCACCGTCATCTACCCCGCGCTGACCAGGATGCGCACCTTTCTCAAGGACGAATATCTCGGCCACGCGCGTGAAGGCGTCGGCGAGATGTACATGAAGGACGGCGACAAGCTCTATCGCTACCAAGTGCAGTCGACCACGACGCTGCCGCTCACTCCGGAGGAGATCCACCAGCTCGGCCTCCACGAGGTCGACCGGATCATGGGTGACTTCGAGAAGGTGCGCCAGGAAGTCGGCTTCCAGGGCAATCTGCACCAGTTCTTCGACTATATGCGGACCGACCCGAAGTTCGCGCCCAAAAGCCGCGAGCAGATCGAGCAGGACTATGCTCGCATCAAGGCGGCCGTCGAAGCGAAGGTGCCGCAATTTTTCTCGCTGGTACCCAAGACGCCGCTCGTGATCCGGCCCTATCCGCCCTATCGCGAGAAGTTCGAGGCCGGCGGCTCCTACGACAACGGCACACCGGACGGTTCACGGCCGGGCACCTTCTATTTCAACGCCTACGACCTGCCGTCGCGCTTCACCTGGGAAGAGACCACGCTCTTCCTCCACGAGGGCGAGCCGGGCCACCATTTCCAGATCAGCCTGGCGCAGGAGAATACGGCGCTCCCGGCGTTCATGCGGTTCGGCGGGAACACCGCTTATGCCGAAGGATGGGCGCTCTATTCGGAGACGCTCGGCTACGACATGGGCTTCTATAAGGACCCCTACCAGCGCTTCGGAACGCTCAACGACGAGATGCTGCGCGCG
>DASVXR010000069.1:0-4579 GCA_036392595.1 Sphingomicrobium sp. | reverse complement strand
GGGCAATCCGGACCTTCGCCGAATCCTCACCGATTACGGGTTCGAAGGCTATCCCTTCCGTAAGGATTTCCCGCTGACGGGTCATGTCGAGCTGCGCTACTCCGAGGCGGAGAAGCGCGTGGTCTATGAACCGGTCCAGCTGCCGCAGGACTTCCGCACCTTCGACTTCCTCACTCCGTGGGAAGGACCGGAATATCGTCTTCCCGGCGACGAGAAGGCGACCGCCGAGGAGGCTGGAGCGCCTTCGCCCGCTCCGGCGCCAAACGCGCCCTCGACGGTGAATCCGAAGACTCCGGCCGAAGAAAAGAAAACGACCGATGCGCCCTCTGATACGGGCGCTGGCAAGCCGGGCGACGTCCAGGCGACGAAGGAAGCGCGCAAGCCGCGGCGCACAAAGGCGGCGAAGGAGGTCAGCAAGCCCGAGGCCGGTGCTGATCCGAAGCCAAAGGGCCGCCGCGGTCGCGGCTCCGGTGGAGCGACCTCGTGACGGACGTTCGCACAGACCTTCAGACGGAAGGCGGCGGCACCGGCGCGCAGCCGAATAGCCCGCGGCGCGTGGAAGTCGACGTGGGCGCCCGCTGGCCGGGAAGCGACCTTGGTCATGCAGGCGATCCGGGCGACGAGAAGATCAACAATTACACGATCAACTTCGGGCCTCAGCACCCGGCCGCGCACGGCGTTCTGCGCCTGATCATGGAGCTGGACGGGGAGATCGTCGAGCGCGTCGACCCGCACATCGGGCTCCTTCATCGCGGCACCGAGAAGCTGATCGAGTACAAGACCTACGCCCAGGCGCTGCCCTACTTCGACCGGCTCGATTACTGCTCGCCGATGTGCATGGAGCACAGCTTCGTCTTGGCCATCGAGAAGCTGATGGGCCTCGAGGTGCCGATCCGCGCCCAGTACATCCGGGTGCTGATGGCGGAGCTGACCCGCATCTCCAACCACATGCTCCAGCTCGGAAGCCATATCTTCGACGTCGGGGCGATGACTCCGAACCTGTGGCTGTTCGAGGTCCGTGAGGACACGCTGCAATTCTACGAGCGGGCGTCCGGCGCGCGGATGCACGCCAATTATTTCCGCGCCGGCGGCGTCCGCTACGACCTCACCGAGAAGTTCCTCGCCGATCTTCAGGACTGGCTCGACCACCGTCTCAAGATCTTCGAGGACGCGATCAGCCTCGTCGCCGACAACCGCATCTTCAAGCAGCGCAACGTCGACATCGCCAAGGTGAGCCGAGAGGACGCGATCGCCTGGGGCTTCTCCGGCCCGATGATCCGCGCGGCCGGCATTCCCTGGGACATCCGCAAGTCGCAGCCTTACGAGGTCTATGACCGGATGGAGTTCGACATCCCGGTCGGAACCAACAGCGACTGCTACGACCGGATGATGGTCCGCGTCGAGGAAGTGCGGCAGTCGGCGAAGATCATGCGCCAGTGCCTTCAGCAGATGCCAAAGGGGCCGATCGGCTCGCCCGACCACAAGGTCTTCCCGCCATCACGCGCGGAGATGAAGACCTCGATGGAAGCGCTGATCCACCACTTCAAGCTCTACACCGAGGGCTATCACGTGCCCGCCGGCGAAGTGTACGTCGCGACGGAGAGCCCGAAGGGCGAATTCGGCGTCTATCTTGTCTCCGACGGCACCAATAAGCCCTACCGCTGCAAGATCCGCCCGACCGGCTTCTCGCACCTGCAGGCGATGGATTTCATGATGCGCGGCCACATGCTGGCGGACACGACCGCGGTGCTCTCCGCGATTGACGTCGTGTTCGGAGAGGTGGACCGCTGATGGCCGGCCAGGGTTCCTTCGTTGACGACGCCGAGCAGCGCGCCCGCTGGGAAGGCTTCAAGTGGACCGACGTGAATGCGAAGGCCGCGGCGGAGATCATCGCGCGCTATCCCGAAGGGCGGCAGCTCTCGGCGGTGATCCCGCTGCTCGACCTCGCTCAGCGGCAGGTTGGGGCGGAGACGAACACTCAAGGCTGGCTGCCGATCCCCGTGATGGAATTCGTCGCGAAGGAGCTCGACACCTCGTACATCCGGGTGCTCGAGGTCGCGACCTTCTACACCATGTTCAACCTGGAGCCGGTCGGCCGCTTCCACGTCCAGGTGTGCGGGACGACGCCCTGCATGCTCCGCGGCTCGGACGACGTCTTCGCCGCCTGCGCCAAGCGCGGGCTCAACAAGGGCCACACGACCGAGGACGGGCTGTTCACCCTCACGGAGGTCGAGTGCCTCGGCGCCTGCGCCAATGCGCCGATGGTCCAGATCAACGACGACAATTACGAGGACCTGACCGAGGAGAGCATGGCCGCGATCCTCGACGCGCTGGCGACCGGGCAGACGCCGAAGCCCGGCCCGCAGATCGAGCGGCAGACGAGCTGCCCGGTAACCGGTCCGACCACGCTCAAGAAGATGGCCGAGCGCAACTACGATTACCGCCCGCAGTGGACTCCGACCGCTGGTCCGGTCGGGGAGGGCGCGCAATGAAGGACGTCCTGAAGATCATCGTCGCGATTGTCGTGATCGTGATCGTCTGGAAGATCGTGAAGGGCCTGATCGGCCTTCTCGTCGGCCTCGCCGTCGCGGGGCTCATTGTCTACGGCGCGGTCAAGCTCGTCGAGAATGTGGGGCAGAAGCGCCTGAAATGACGATCTTCGCCATCATCGTCGCGATCCTGCTCGCCTTCCTCGCGTTCCGCTTCGTACGCGGAGTGATCAAGCTCGGCTGCTTCGTGCTGATCGCGGTCGCGCTGATCTGGTTCTTCATGAGCGGGGTGGCGCACTGATGGGCTACACCGGGCCGCTCTCCGACAAGGACCGTATCTTCACCAACGTCTACGGCTTCCAGGAACCGTGGCTCAAGGCGGCGCGCCTGCGCGGCGACTGGGACGATACGGCCAGGCTGATGCAGATCGGGCAGGACGCGATCATCGACGCCGTGAAGGCGTCGGGGCTTCGCGGCCGGGGCGGAGCGGGCTTCCCGACTGGCATGAAGTGGAGCTTCATGCCCAAGGAGCCCAAGCCCGGCAAACCCAACTTCCTGGTCATCAACGCGGACGAATCCGAGCCCGGAAGCTGCAAGGACCGGGAGATCATCCGCCACGATCCGCACAAGCTGATCGAAGGCGCGCTGATCGCCGGCTTCGCGATGCGCGCGCGCGCTGGCTACATCTACATTCGCGGCGAATTCATCCGCGAAACCGAGGTCTTACGCCGCGCTGTTGCCGAGGCATATGAGGCTGGGCTGCTGGGCAAGAACGCGGCCGGGTCGGGCTATGACTTCGACCTGTTCGTCCATCGCGGCGCCGGCGCCTACATTTGCGGCGAAGAAACGGCGATGCTCGAAAGCCTCGAGGGCAAGCAGGGCAAGCCGCGCCTCAAGCCGCCGTTCCCGGCCGGCGCGGGCCTCTACGGCTGTCCGACAACCGTCAACAATGTGGAGAGCATCGCGGTCGTGCCGACCATCCTGCGCCGCGGAGCTTCGTGGTTCGCGGGCATCGGCAACCCGAAGAACGAAGGCACGAAGCTCTTCCAGCTGTCGGGCCACATCAACACGCCCTGCGTCGTCGAGGAATCGATGGGCATCAGCTTCCGCGAGCTGATCGACCGCCACGGCGGCGGAATCCGAGGGGGCTGGGACAATCTGCTCGCGGTGATTCCGGGCGGCTCGTCGGTGCCCCTCGTGCCGGCAGCCGAGATCATGGACGCGCCGATGGACTTCGACGGCCTGAAGGCGCTCGGATCGGGCCTCGGCACCGCGGCGGTCATCGTCATGGACAAGTCGACCGACATTGTCCGCGCGATCAGCCGCATCAGCTATTTCTACAAGCACGAGAGTTGCGGCCAGTGCACTCCATGCCGCGAGGGCGCCGGCTGGATGTGGCGCATGATGGAGCGCCTCCGCGAAGGCGACGCCGACGTCGGCGACATCGACAAGCTCCTCGACGTCACCAAGCAGGTCGAAGGCCACACCATCTGCGCGCTCGGTGATGCCGCCGCCTGGCCCATCCAGGGGCTGGTGCGGCACTTCCGCCCCGAGCTCGAGCGCCGGATTGCGGAGCGCAAAGGCAAGCAATTGCTGGAGGCGGCGGAATGACGACGACGCAGCTCATCATCGTGCTCGTTGTGGTTGTCGCGCTGATCGCGGCGCTGGCGGCGCGCGGCGGCGGCCCTCGCGTGACGCAGATCACGCGGACGGTGCACAAGGAGAAAGACGAAGGCGATGCCTAAGGTCACCGTCGACGGCATCGAGATCGAGGTCCCGCAGGGCGCGACCGTGCTGCAGGCTTGCGAGCTTGCCGGCAAGGAAATCCCGCGCTTCTGCTACCACGAGCGGCTGTCGATCGCCGGCAACTGCCGCATGTGCCTGGTCGAGGTCGCGCCGGGGCCGCCCAAGCCGCAGGCGAGTTGCGCTCTGCCCGCGGCCGACGGGCAGACGATCCGCACCGACACGCCGATGGTCAAGAAGGCGCGCGAAGGGGTGATGGAGTTCCTGCTCATCAACCACCCGCTCGACTGCCCGATCTGCGACCAGGGCGGCGAATGCGACCTGCAGGACCAGGCGATGGCCTATGG
>DASVXR010000068.1:0-12537 GCA_036392595.1 Sphingomicrobium sp. | reverse complement strand
CGAAAAGCGTCGGTTGCGGCAGTTTCAACGCGGACAGTCCTCCGGGCGAAATGCGCAGCGAGCCGCGCTGCGACAGCCGGTCGGCGGCCGCGATCTCGATGCTGCGCCGCTTCTCCCATGCGATCCGCTCGGGCGTCAGCCGGTGCGACCCTCGGACATAGCTCAGCGGGCGACCCTCGGCGGGCACGTCGGTGAGGAACAGCCACGCCTTCAGCGACGGGTGGAACGTGTCGGAATGCAGCTCCAGCTGCGGGTCCGGCGGGCCGTCGGCGACGCCGCCGAAGATCGCCTGGATGTAATAGAGCGGCTCGCTGCGGGTGCTCGCGACATAGGCCATCAGGCCTTTCCACGCCGAACTCTCCAGCAGCTCGTTGAGCACGGGCAGCCGGTGCCGCAGCTCCGGCCCAAGCGGCACCCGGCGAGTGATCGTGTCGCCTTGCTGCTGCTCGCGACATTCCAGGGTTGCTCGGAAGATTTGCGACCGGAGCGCCGCGAAATCCTTCCCTGGAAGCACATCGCGGACCACGACGAAGCCGTCGCGATCGAACTGCTCGCGCTGTTGAGGCGGCAGCAAAGAGGCCAGCCTTGCCCGCCGCCAGCGCGCAAGTGCGTGCGCCGCCCTCAACCGCCACACGTGCAGCCCGATCCGATTGAGGAAGGCGGAGCCGAGAATGGGATTGTCCGCAAAGCTCTTCGCCCCGGTGAGGAGCGCGAGCAGGTGAATGGGTGCGCGGAGCAACTGCAGAATCATGGGCCGGACAGTCTGGGTCGCAGAAGTCCACAATTTTGCAAGGGATTGAGACCTATTCCACTTGCGCGTCGCGACCGCGGACGTGACAGTCGCACCTGATCGGGGAAGCAGGGGGAATGGCAGTGTTCGAGGCGAAGAGCCCGCGCGGCTCCTGGACGGCAATACAGGCGGCGCTAGTCGTGGTGCTTGGGCTCGCGCTCGCCAACCTGCTGTTCAATGCCTTCGCGAGCGCGGCCGGGTGGGGCTACCCTTATACGTCCTTCCTTTTCCGCCCGCTCGATCGCTTCGCCGATTTCTTCAAGCTTGCCTTTTCCTACCCCGGCGCGCCGGTCCATCCCGCCGCGCGCTACTGGGGGCTGAGCGACCTCCTCGAGCATCACATGGCCGACGTCAGGCGGTTCGAAGGAACCGACGTCAATCATTTCCACGTGCCGCCGGTGCCGACCCTTCTCGGCCTGGGGGCTCGCGTGCTGATGCCGTTCGTGGACCCGGTTCTCCTCTTCCTCGCCTTTCTGACCGCCGCGCTCACCGCCCTGTTCGCGATTGTCCTCCGCGCTTCCCCGGGCGGGCGGACCGGCGTCGCGCTAGCGACCATGGCGCTCGTCGGTTACCCGACCCTGTTCGCGATCGATCGCGGCCATTTCTTTTCGCTGGTCTGCTCGATGCTTCTGATCGCGGCCACGTTCCGTACCTTGCGGAAAGATCGGGCGGACGCATGGGCGATTCTGATGTTCGCCATCGCCGTGAACATCCGGCCGAACGCCGGCGTGCTCCCGTTCGCGCTGTTCCTGGGAAGGAAAGAGCTGGGCCTGAAACCCTTGATCCTGCTCGGAGCGGCGTCGGTCGCGTTGTTCGTCGGGACGCTCGCCCTCGTCCACCAGCTCTATCCGCCATACACCCTCGATAGTTTCCTTTCCGGCCTCCGCGACTATGGGAAGGCCTATGCGGGCGGCGACATCGGCTATCCGAACGGCTCATCCTTCTACGGAATGCTGCGTGCGCCCCTCCCCTACGGGCCTTGGATGCTTGCGCCTCCATTCTTCGTCGGAGGGATCCTGCTCGCGGCCGCCATCCTCGAGTCGCGGCAAGGCGTGCTGCGGACATCGGAAAGCCTGTTCGTGGCTCTCAGCGCCTATACGCTCGGAAGCCACATTTTCGCCGACTACCACCTGCTCGTGTTCATCATCCCGCTGGTCCTCGTGGCCCGGGAAGAACGCCCGCTCGACCGCAGCGATTGGGCGGTCGTGCTGGCGAGCGCGCTGATGCTAGCGCCCAAGAATTTCGTTTTCGTGGTGCACGACAATATCGCCTGGTCGTGGCAGGTCATTGCAAATCCGCTGACGCTGCTTCTGGCCTCGGGAGTGGTTCTCGTGGCCGCCAGGCGCCGGCACCGGCCTTCGCGGTCCGACCTCAGGCTGCGCGCCGCCTGACGAAGACGAGATTCTTGAGAATGAAATAGTTCACGAGCGAGACGAAGAGGATCGCGATGGCGCCCGCCGCATAGGGGGAGCGGACCAGCTGGGAAACAGCCGCAAGGCTCGCCAGCGCCAGCAAATAGTTGAAGCCGTAGGAGACGACAAAGCGCAGCTTGGACGCCTCGGAGTCATGGAAGACGTGGCGGCTGTAGCTGAAATAATTGAACGCCACGCCGAGCACGTGCGCGATGAGCTGCGCGGCATACATCCACAGGCCGAGCCTCAGCAGCAGCGCATAGATGCCGTAGCCGAACAATGTGTTGACGATTCCAGCTTGGTAATAGCGCCAGAGCCGGCCGACCGTGCCGATCGAAGCCGCAGTCGCCAACTATTGGCCCTCGAAGTTCACGCGCTCGCGCTCGATCACGAGCGGCGTACCGCGCGTCCGGTCGGAGATGGCGCGGATCTGCACGCCCACGAGACCGAAGAACATGAAAAGCAGGCCAAACTGAAGCTCGAGCAGCGCGGCGAAGAGCCACATGAGCGGGCTCAAGCCATGGTAGAGCGTCCAAAGCGCGCCGATGAAGGACAGGAAGGCGACGCTGAGAGTCACGAAGCCGAAGTAGAGCGGCACTCGAAGGAGGCCTTTCGATGAAGCGGCGAGCCCCGACAGCGCAAAGTCGAGCAGCGACAGGAAATTGTTCTTCGTCCGCCCGCCGGCGCGCGGCGGCCGCTTGAAGGGGATCGTCTCGATCGGAAAGCCGGTCTCCACCAGCAGGGCGCGGAAGAAGGGCTCAGGCTCGTTGAGCGACTCTACGGCCCTGACGACTTGCGCGTCGTAAAGGCCGAAGCCGGTCGCATTGGGGATGATCGGGTAATCACCGAACCTGCGCTGCAGGGCATAAGAGGCGTTGCGGCAGGCGGTGAGGATCGCTCCCGACTTTTCCGTTTCCCGGACACCGAGAACGATCTTCGCTCCGTCCTGCCAGCGTCGGACGAATTCGGGGATCAGCGCCGGCGGGTCCTGGAAGTCGGCACACATGTTGATCACGGCGCTCCCCCGCGCCTGGTAGATGCCGTGCGTCGGCGAGCGCATCTGGCCGAAGTTGCGAGTGTTGACGATCAGCTTCACCCGAGCGTCGCGGTCGCAGATGTCGCGGATGATCGGCACCGTGCGGTCGGTCGAACAATTGTCGATGAAAATCAGCTCGAAGCTGCAGCCGGTCTTTTCCATTTCCGCGATGACCGCGCTGCAGATCGCCTCGGCATTCTCCTCCTCGTTGAGGCAGGGAATGACGACGGAGATTTCGGGGGAGGAGATTTTCTTAAGCATATCGGCTGCGCTCTTCACTGGCGGCTTGGGACCCGAACGATGCGGCCGTCTCGACGACCTGCTGGGCGAACGGGAGATGGTCGATGCCGTGGGCGGTAAGCAGCTCCTCGTAGGCGGCAGCGTCCCCGACATATTCGTCGATGGGGCCGCTCTTCAGCGGCGGCCGTTCGATCGCCACAGGGCCGAGCGTCTCCGACACGATCTCGGCAACGCGCTGCATTTCGAGCCGCTCGCCGCCGGTCGAGAAGCGGACCACTCCGGCCGCTTCCTCAAGCACGAGCCCGAAGACCAGCGACATCAGCTCGCGAATGGAGACATAGGAACGATAGACGGGGTGGTCCGACCAGATCGTGATCGGGCCCCCGGCAAGTGCGTCCCTGATAAAGGACGCAAGCGCATAGGTGTCGTGCTTGTTGATGTGCGGCCCCGACAAGGCGAAGATGCGCGCGATAACGGCGCGGCGGCCACGCTCCTCGGCCCAGCGAGCGAACGCCTCTTCGTCGGCCTTCTTGAGCGATCCGTAGAGCCGTACCTCGGGCGAGGCGTCTGCATCGTCGACGAATTGGGCAGCGCCCGACGAGGCGACGAAAACGGCACTCGTCCCGATCATGTCGAGCGCTTCAAGGACCGTCCGCCCGAGGGCGCGGTTCAGCCGGCAATATTCTTCCTCGTCCATGCCGGCGACCTTGTCCTTGGTCAGGAAGGCAAGGTGCAGCACGAGCGTCTGAGCGGAGGGCAGCGCGAGCATCGCGATCAGCGGCCTCTGCTCGATCGTCCCCGCGCCGAAGTCGATGGTGCGCGGCGCAGAACCGAATGCGAACACGCGCTTGGCGAAGTCGCCGGGTCCGAGCGTGTTGTAGAGCAGCTCGAGCGTCGCCTTGCCGATCCAGCCGCTCGCGCCGGTGATGACGATGCGTTCGCCCCCCGCCGGCAGAGCGGTAGCAGCTGGTCCGCTGAGGCGAGGATGCGTGCTCATCGCCGCACCGTTTCCATGTTGCGGAAGGCCTCGAACCAGCCCTCGGGCAGGTCGGGAGTCATGCGGTCGATGGGATTGGATTCCATCGAACCGCTCTCGGTGATGCGGCTGCTGATCTTGGGGAAGTAGGTCTGCTCCGGGTCGATCGGGACGATGAACGCCTGAGGGCCCGTGCTTTCGAGACGAGCCAGGAACTCCTCGTTCCTGTCGAAATCGAGCGGAAGCTCCATCACCGGCACGTCCCATGCCGCGAAGAGGCGCGTCCATTGCGGCAGGCCAAGCCCGGTCTGGGGGTCGCAGCCCAGATAATTTCCGTTGAAATAGCTGCGCTGCGTCATGCGGATCGACGCATGGCCCTGGTCGTGGAAAATGAAGATCTTGAGGTTGCAGCGGTTGACCATGACCGTGCCCAGCTCCTGCAGGTTCTGGGCGAAGCCGCCGTCGCCTTCGATCAGGAAGGTGCGCTTGTCGGGGCAGGCGATGGACGCCCCAATCGCGCCCGATAGGCCGTAGCCCATCGAGGCGAGCGACTTGTTCGTCAGTATGCGCTGGCCGTGCTTCTGCTTGTAGAGCTGCATCGACAGAGTGAAGGCGCTGCCGCTGCTGCAGGGGATGATGAGGTCGTCGGCGCGGGTCAGTTGCTCCAGCCGGACGATGAAGTCGTAGGGCGACATATAGCCCTCGCCGGTCTTGTTGACGTCCTCGACGCGCGGGATCGCGGCGCGGATTTTCTGGGCATGCGCGAGCCAGTCATCCTTTTTCGGAAGATCCGCCGCGACAAAACGTGCCAGGAAGTCGTTGGCGTCCGCGGCATAGCCATGATCGACGTTGGGATGCCCCTTGGCGAGCTCGCCCTCGTCGATCTCGACCTGGACGATGTCCGCGTCGCGGCCGAACTCCTGCCAGTTGAACCCGGTCTGCTGCATGCCGAGGCGGGTGCCGACCGCGCTGATCAGGTCGGACTGCTGGATGATGATGTTCGAGCTGCGCTGGCCCCAGGTGTTCGGCCGGCCGAGATAGATCGGATCATCTCCGCCGAGCCGGTCCGCGCCATTGTAGGTGGTCATCGTCGGAATGCGCTTGGCGATCATCGTCTCGCGCAGCTTCGCCGCACTGGCGTAGGAGACGCCGCCGCCGACCAGGAGGACCGGGCGCTCGGCCTTCTGATAGAGCTCGATGACGCGCTGGAGGTCCTTCTCCGCGATCGTCGGAAGGGCGGGCGGCATGATCGCCGGAAGAGGTTCGCGCTCGACCGTCGCCGCCTGCACGTCGAGCGGAATTTCGAGGAAAACCGGGCCTTTGCGGGGGGTCCAGCTGACCGCGATTTTGGACAGGAATTCCGCAGCCGGAAGCGGCTTCATGAAGCGATAGGATAGCTTGGTCGTGGTCTCGACCAGGGCCGCACCGTCGATCTCCTGGATTCCGCGCGAGCGGACTTGGCCCCTGGCAAGATCGGTCGTCTTCACCTGCCCGCCGATGACCAGCAGCTCCCGGCTTTCGAGGTATGCACCAGCCATTGCGGTAATGATGTTGGTGAGTCCGGGTCCCGCGGTAACCAGCGCCAGAGCCTTCGCCGGCGCGGCGATCTCGTTGAAATATTCGGCCGCAATCCCCGCCGCGACCTCGTGAACGACCGGCACGCCAGTCAGGTAACGGCTGAGGCTCTCGGTCAAATGCATGATGTTGCCGCCGCCCACGTAGAAATAGTGGGTGTAACCGGCGGCCTTCAGCCACTCGCCGATCTGGTCACTGCACTTTAGCGGAGCCATTGGCCTGCAGCTTCAGCATGGATTGAATGATCGCCATCACCTGGTGCTGGCTGAGGCTCTTTTCGCCGCTCGCGTCGTAGCCCCAGTCCGCGTGGAGCGGCAGGTGCACCTTCCCCTCGAACGGCTCGAGGTGATGGTTCATGTCGTCGACATAGACGACGAGGTGCCTCGGGTCGTCGAGCCAGCCGAGCGACCGCGCGACGTCGATCTTGGAGCCGGCGCGGCGGATGTCCTCCTGGCCGCAGATCGGGATCTCCCCGGCGCCATAGAAGCTCATCGTGCGCGAGATCGATTTCGTGTCGCGCGTCGATAGGACATGGAAATATTCGGGGTGCTCGGCAAGCAGCGGCTTCAGCAGGAAGAAGAAGTCGTAGGGCGACATGACCTTGGGCCATTCGGGGTCCTTCATCATGTCGTTGCGGTGCTCAAAGAAGCGCTCGGCGAATGCCCAGTCGCCGGCGTCCGGCTCGATCTCCGGGAGGCGATCGAACTGCCGGTCGAAAACCGAGCTGTCGTAGAGCCGCCGGTACTGCCAGGCGTCGGTGACATAGGCGCGGAAGGCGAGGAACTCCTCGAAGTCCACGTCCTGGCGGAAGCCGTCGAGTCCTTCGGCGGTGCGGTTGCACACCGAATAAGCCTCGAACGCCGTGTTGAAGAGCACGCCGTCGAAATCGAGGATGATCTTGAGGTCCATGCCTTAGAGCCTCGACTGGATCGAGCTGTGGCGCTTGCTCATGGCGTCGAGCGACGCCTGCAGCGGCCGCATCCTGATCGCGAGGAGCTCGCACTCCGCCTTGATGGAATCCTCGAACGTGCCGTCGAGGATGAACTGCTCCATTCGCATCACGATCTTGCGGGTCTCGACCGCGTCGAGGAGGGTCGCCAGCTGATGACCCTCGCGCATGATCTGCCGGGTCATGGCGTCGACGCTTCCGCCCATGGTGACCTCGAGGCCGCGGGCCTTGGCCGCGCGAGCGACCTTGAGCGTCTTCTCGAGCGTCTCGGGGCAATTGGTGCTGCTTCCGCCGAATGAGGCCGTGAGGTCCGACCGGCCGATCGTCACGTTGGTGAGCTTGGTGCCGGCGTCGAGGATCTCCTCGATCCGGTCCACCGCGTGAAAGGTCTCGATCGTGACGCCGACATGGTGGAAGGCGCCGTCGGGCAGCATTGCCATATACTTGGACATGGCGAACGGGCTCTCGATCATCGGCGCGACCAGGCTGCGGATGCCGAGCTTCTGCAAGTAATCGACGTCCGACTTGGCCTCGCAGCCGCCGATCTTCACGAGATAGTCGAGCCCGCGCCTAGCGGCCCAGATCGCCTCCGCCGCCATCTCGATCTGGTTCAGGCCCTCAGCCTCGAACTCGCCTTTCAGGGAGGCGAAGCGGCTGAAGTCGATCGAGAGCGGCCCGACGTCGTCGAGCGGCTTGGCGTTCTTCGTGTTGACTAGCGCGAAAGACATTCGCTGATCCTTTCGACGGCATAAGCGATGTGGTCAGGGCCAAGGCCCGGGTAGAGACCGATCCAGAAGGTCCGCTCGGTGACGATGTCGGCATTGGTGAGATCGCCGACGACGCGGTAATTGCGTCCGCGCATGTAGGGCTGGCGGACGAGGCTCCCGCCGAACAGGAGGCGCGTCCCCACGCGGTGAGCGTCGAGGTGGCGAACGAGCTCGTCGCGGCTGATCGGCGTGTCCTCGCGCAGCGTGATCGGATAGCCGAACCAGGACGGGTCGCTGTTCGGAGTCGCCTGCGGAAGGATGATCCGGTCCTCGAAGGACTTCAGCTGCTCCGTCAGCAGCTCGAAGTTGCGGCGGCGAGCTGCGATGAATTCGTCGAGGCGGTCGAGCTGGGCGACGCCGACCGCGGCCTGCATGTCGGTGATCTTCAGATTATAGCCGCAGTGGGTGTAGGTATATTTGTGGTCGTACCCCATCGGCAGGTCGCCGAGCTTGCGGCAGAAACGCTTGCCGCAGGTGTTGTCCATGCCTGGAGCGCACCAGCAGTCGCGGCCCCAGTCGCGCATGGACTCGATGACCCGCTTCAGGCGCGGCTTGTCGGTGAAGACCGCTCCGCCCTCGCCCATCGTGATGTGGTGCGCGGGATAAAAGCTGAGTGTCCCGATATGGCCGAAGGTGCCGACGTGGCGGCCGTCGTAGGTCGCGCCGAGCGCGTCGCAGCAATCTTCGACGACCCAGAGATTGTGCTTCTCGGCAACGCGCATGACCTCGCCGAGATCGAAGGGATTGCCGAGCGTGTGGGCGATCATGATGGCCCGCGTGCGGTCCGTGACCGCCGCCTCGATCATGTCCGGCTTGATATTGTAGGTCGGGATGTCGACGTCGACGAAGACGGGCACCAGCCCATATTGGAGCGACGGGTTGACGGTTGTCGGGAAGCCGGTCGCGACGGTAATCACCTCGTCGCCGGGCTTCAGCGCCTCGTCGCGCAGATAATGCGAAGTCAGCGATGAAAGCGCGAGCAAATTGGCCGATGAACCCGAGTTGGTGGTCAGCGCATGGCGGACGCCGATGCGACCAGCGAGCTTCTCTTCGAACTCGGCGTTGAAGCGGCCCGTCGTCAGCCAGAAATCCAGCGCGGAATCGACCAGCTTTTGCATGTCCTCCGCGCCGTAGACCTTGCCCGAGACCGGGACCGGACTCTGCCCGGGGACGAAGGGCTTGGGCGCATGGTGGCGGCGCGCATATTCACCCACGAGATCGAGGATGAGCTTGCGGAACTCCGCCTCGTCGCCCGCGTCGGCCAGCGCCTGCAGCCCGGAAAATTGACTCATCACATTCATGCTGCGCGCGCCTCGCTCACCACGGTTTCACCAGAGTTTTCATATTCTTCGAGCTGACGCAGGCTGACCGCTCGGGCGTCCTCGCCGGCGGCCACCGCGACATGCCATTCGATCACCTTGCCGAGCGCTTCCTGGAGCCGGAGCCGGGGCTTCCAGCCGAGCTCCGACCGCGCCTTGCTTGAATCGAGCTTGAGGAGAACGGCCTCATGCGGCTCGATACCGCCGGGCTGCTCCCAGCGGATGTTGCCCGGCCATTGCTCGAGCATCCGCTCGACCACCCAGCCGACGGGCTGGGTGTCATCGTCGGAGGGGCCGAAATTCCAGGCGCAGGCTGACGCATCATGGCCGGCGAGGAGGCGCTGGCCGATCATCAGATAGCCGGAGAGCGCCTCGAGCACGTGCTGCCACGGCCGGATCGATGCCGGATTGCGGATCTGGGGCGACTGGCCGGCGAGAAGGGCGCGGATGACGTCGGGGACGAGCCGGTCGGTCGCCCAGTCTCCTCCGCCGATCACGTTGCCGGCGCGGACCGAGGCAATCCTCGCGCCGGTCTGGAAGAAGGAGCGGCGGTAAGCGGAAATGACCAGCTCGGCCGCCCCCTTGCTGCTGCTGTACGGGTCGTGGCCGCCCATCGGGTCCGCCTCGCGGTAGGGCCACAGCCACTCGCGGTTCTCGTAGCATTTGTCGCTGGTGACGCAGACGACCCCGCGCACGCTGTCGACGGCCCGGCAAGCCTCGAGCACGTGCACCGTACCCATGACGTTGGTGGCGAAGGTCTCGACCGGCGCGTCGTACGAGTAGCGAACCAGCGGCTGGGCAGCGAGATGGAAGACCATCTCCGGCTGCGTCGCGCGAATGACCGCCTCGACGGCAGCCAGGTCGCGCACGTCCCCTTCAACGTGGCGGACCAGCTCGGCGAGGCGTGTCTGCTCGAAGAAGCTCGGCTCGGTGGGCGCCGGCAGGGCGAAGCCCGTGACCTCGGCGCCAAGCCGGTGCAGCCAGAGCGACAGCCAGCCGCCCTTGAAGCCGGTGTGGCCCGTGACGAGGACCTTCCGGCCCTTCCAGGAATCGGCGCTCACCAGCATTTCCACGGAGCTCCGTCGGCCCAAAGGCTTTCGAGGTGGATCTTGTCGCGCAGCGTATCCATCGGCTGCCAGAAGCCTTCGTGGCGGTACGCCGCGAGTTCGCCCATCTCGGCCAGCTGCTCGAGCGGGCCCTGCTCCCAGACGGTGTCGGGACCGTCGATCAGCTCGAGCACGGATGGGTCGAGAACGAAAAAGCCGCCATTGATCAGGGCACCGTCGCCGGCGGGCTTCTCCTGGAAGCTAATGACCTTCTCGCCGTCGCCATTGAATTCGAGCTTCCCGAAGCGCCCCGGAGGAGCGACGGCGGTGACGGTCGCCTTGCGCCCGTGCTTCTTGTGGAAATCGATCAGCTCGCCGATGTCGATTGCGGCCACGCCGTCGCCGTAGGTGAAGCAGAAAGGCTCATCCGAACGAAGGTAGCGGCTAACGGCCTTGAGGCGCCCGCCGGTCATCGTGTCGGCGCCGGTCTCGACCAGTGTGATCCGCCACGGCTCGCTCCAGTTCTGGTGGATCTGCGTCGCGTTGTAGCGAAGGTCGATCGTGACGTCGGCCGTGTGCAGGAAGTAGTTCGCGAAGAACTCCTTGATGATGTAGCCCTTGTACCCGAGGCAGACGACGAAATCGTTCACGCCGTGGGCGGAATAGATTTTCATGATGTGCCAGAGGATCGGCATTCCGCCGATTTCGACCATGGGCTTTGGGCGAACGGATGTTTCCTCGCCCAGCCTGCTGCCGAGACCCCCCGCAAGAATGACCGCCTGCACTGACCCCTCCCAAGGTGCCGGCTTCGAACCGGCCGACTTGGTAGGTCTTCGATGGATATGGTTTATTTCTGATTAAGACGTTGGCCGAAATTCAGCTTACGGTTGCGTCATTGAGCGCGCCGTTCCAACGCTGTTTTCGTGAACAGGAATCCCTCCAGCCACGGCATCGTCGACCAGCTCTCCGCTATCTACGAGGAATCCGTCGCGAATCTTAGGGAAGCGCTTGGCGCTTACGTCGCCAATCATACCGCGCCGAGCCCGAAGGCCCGCTCCCAGGGCTGCTTCGCCTATCCTGAGCTCAGGATCGATTATGCGGGGAAGCTTCCGCGGCCGCAGCTCGCCCGCGCCTTCGCCCGGCTGAACCAGCCCGGGACCTATGCGTCGAGCATCGCCCGGCCGGCGCTCTTCCGCGACTATCTGGTGGACCAGCTGGAGCATCTGAGCCGCGACTATGACGTGAAGATCGCCGTCGGCCGGTCGGCGAGCGAGATCCCCTACCCTTACGTGCTCGAGGACAGCGGGATCGAGATCGGCGACATCCGCGCCTCCGAGCTGTCGCGCCATTTCCCGTCGAATGAGCTGGTGCACATCGGCGACGAGATCGCTGACGGCGTTTGGGTTCCGGCCGACGAAGTGCGTCCCCTCGCCCTCTTCGACGGCCCGCGGACCGACTTCAGCCTGGCGCGGCTCAGGCATTACACCGGCACTCCGGCCGAGCATTTCCAGCATTATGTGCTGTTCACCAACTATGTCCGCTACGTCGACGAGTTCGTCGGCGTCGCGATCGATGCGCTTCGCCGAAAGGATTCGCGCTTCACGAGCCTGTCGGTCCCCGGCGCAGTCTATGAGCGCGGCGAGCTCACCGACGCAGAGGCGCAGATCGCAGCCGGCCAGTGGCGGCGGCACCAGATGCCCGCCTATCACCTGATGGCCGAGGGCGGCACCGGAATCACCCTGGTCAACATCGGCGTCGGTCCCGCCAACGCGAAGACCATCTGCGACCATGTCGCGGTGCTTCGGCCCGAGGTGTGGCTGATGATCGGCCATTGCGGCGGCCTTCGCCCCAGCCAGTCGATTGGCGATTATGTCCTCGCGCACGCCTATCTTCGCGACGACCACCTTCTCGATGACGTGCTGCCGCCCGAAGTTCCGCTGCCTGCCATCGCCGAGGTCCAGAACGCATTGTTCAATGCGGCGCTGAGAGTCACCGGCGAGGACGAGGACAGCGTCAAGCAGCGGCTGCGCACCGGCACCGTCGTCACCACGGATGACCGCAACTGGGAGCTGCGCTACGCGGCGTCAGCGCTGCGCTTCAACCAGAGCCGCGCCGTCGCGATCGATATGGAATCAGCGACGGTCGCCGCCCAAGGCTACCGCTTCCGAGTGCCCTACGGAACCTTGCTTTGCGTGTCCGACAAGCCGCTCCACGGCGAGCTCAAGCTGCCAGGGCAGGCCAACGCCTTCTACGAGCGGGCGATCAGCCAGCATCTGCGCATAGGCATCGAGGCGCTCGGCCTCCTTCAGCTCGAAGGCGAAGGGCTCCACAGCCGCAAGCTCAGGAGCTTTGACGAACCGCCGCTGCGTTAGCTCTTGGGCGTGAGATCCGTGATCCGGCCGACGGGCGGCGCCGTGGGCTTACTGC
>DASVXR010000067.1:0-5478 GCA_036392595.1 Sphingomicrobium sp. | reverse complement strand
ACCTTGAAATTCTCAACGACGACGTCCGCCTCTTGCGCGAGCCTGCGCACCAGCGCCGCCCCATCCAGCTGGGCGAAATCGATCGCCGCGGACTTCTTTCCCCGATTGCAGCTCAGGAAGTAGGCCGCGACCCGATTGGCGCCCTCGCCGTGCCAGGGCGGTCCCCAATGCCGTGTGTCGTCGCCGCTTCCGGGCCGCTCAACCTTGATTACCTCTGCGCCAAGGTCCGCCAGCAGCTGTGTGCACCACGGCCCCGCGAGCACGCGGCTCAAGTCGAGGACCTTGATGCCCTCGAGAGGCTTCAATGCCGCCGCTTCCAGAAGCGCCGGTCGGCAAGCACCGCCTGCGCTGCATTATGGCCGGGGGCACCCGTGACTCCGCCTCCGGGGTGCGCGCCGGAGCCGCAGAGGTAGAGGCCCTTCAGCGGCATTCGGTAGTCCGCAGCCCCGATCATCGGCCGCGCGCTGAACAGCTGGTCGAGGCTCATCTTGCCGTGGAAGATGTCGCCGCCGATCAGGCCGAACCGGCGCTCGAGGTCGAGCGGCGAATGAATCTGCCGGCCGAGGACCGACTTGGCAAAGCCGGGCGCGTGCGCATCGACGGTCGCAATGATCTGGTCCGCCGCCTTCTCGCGCTCATCGTCCCAGCTCCGCCCCGGGCCGAGGTCGTAGCGGAAATGCTGGCAGAAGAGACTCGCGACGTGCTTCCCCTTGGGCGCGAGGCTGGGGTCGAGTGTCGAGGGGATCAGCATCTCGATGATCGGCTGCTTCGCCCAGCCGTTCACCTCGGCGTCGATCCACGCGCGGTGCATGTAGTCGAGGCTCGGCGCCATGATGATTCCCGCGGTCAGGTGATCGCCCTTCTTCGGCAGCACCGTGAACTTCGGAAGCTCCGACAATGCGACATTCATCCGGAAGGTGGCGCTTTCGCACTTCCAGCCGTGCATCCGGCTCGCGACATCCGGCTCGACCGCGCCTTGCGGCACCAGCCGGTCGAACAGCAGCCGAGGATTGATCCCGGCGACAATGGTTGCCGCGCGCCAAGCTTTGCCGCCCGCGACCACGCCGGACGCCCGGCGACCATCGACGATCAGCTCCTCGACAGGAGTGTTGAGCAGGATGTCCACGCCAGCTTCGCGACAGGCGCGCGCCATTGCCTGGGTGATCGAGCCCATGCCGCCGATCGCATGGCCCCACGCCCCGGGCATTCCAGCCGCCTCGCCGAACAGGTGATGGAGCAGGACGTAGGCCGTGCCTGGAGAGCGCGGCGACGCGAAATTGCCGACCACACCGTCAAATCCGAACAGCGACTTGGTCAGCTCGCCTTCGAAGTGGCGGTCGAGGATATCCGAGGCACTGCGCACGGCGAAGTCATGGACGATGCGAGTCTCGGCCAACGACAAGCCCGCCATGTCGCGCCCGAGGCTCAGCACCTTCGGCAGGGCGCTGACGGTCCTTCCGACATTGGGCGGAGCACGAAGCAGCCACTTCTTCAGCAGCCGGACCACGGTTTCGAGCTCCGCGACATAGCGGTCGTAGGCCTCGGCGTCGGCCTTCACATGCCGCCCGATCTCCTTGCGCGTCAGGCCGCCCCTTCCGGCCAGCAGGTACTCGCCGTCGCCGGGCAGGAAATTGTCCGTCTTGCGCAGCACGACCTTGAGCCCGTGCCGCTCGAGCTGCATGTCGCGGATGACCTTCGGCTGGAGCAGGCTGACGGTGTAGCTCGCGGCGCTGTTCCGGAAGCCCGGCAGGAACTCGTCCGTCACGGCCGCGCCCCCGACGGTGTTCGCCGCCTCCAGGACCGCGACCTTCAGGCCCTTCTTCGCCAAATAATAAGCGCAGGTGAGCCCATTGTGGCCCGCGCCGATGATAATCGCGTCGTGCAAAATTCCCCCTCTTGTCAGCGCATCAGCACCAATTCTTCGGCCATGGTCGGGTGGAGCGCGACGGTAGCGTCGAAGTCCGCCTTCCTGACCTTGGCCTTCACTGCCACGGCGGCAGCCTGCAATATCTCCGGAGCGTCCGGCCCAATCATGTGGATGCCGACGATCTCGTCGGTCGAATCATCGACCACGACCTTGTAGAGCGACCGCTCGTTCCGGCCGGCGAGAACGTTCTTCATCGGGCGGAAGTCGGACGTGTAGGTCTTGATCGCGCCCAGCCTGTTGCGTGCCTGGCCCTCGGTGAGCCCCACCCCGGCGAGCGGCGGGTGGCTGAACACCGCGGACGGGATGCAGCCGTAATCGACCCGGTGCGGCTTGTTGCCGAAGAAGGTGTCGGCGAAGGCGTGACCTTCGCGGATGGCGACGGGCGTCAGCTGGACCCGGTCGGTGACGTCACCGACGGCGAAGATGGACGGAGCCGACGTCCGATTGTCCGCATCGACCTTGATCTGCCCCTTGTCGCCGATCTCCACGCCCGCCGCCTCGCAGCCCATATTCTCGATGTTGGGCCGCCGCCCGACCGCGAAGAGCAGCTGGTCGACCTCCATGTCGTCGCAGCCGGTCATTGTAACGTGGAGCGTGCCGTCCTGCTTGCGTTCGATCCGTTCGATGGTCGCATGGAAGCGGAAGTCGATGCCCTTGCGCAGCGAGATCTGGATCAGACGGTCGACGATCTGCTGGTCGTAGCCGCGCAGAAGCACGTCCGAGCGGTTGACGAGGGTGACCTCCGCCCCGAACTCATGGAAGATGCCGGCGAATTCGTTGGCGATATAGCCGCCGCCGACGATCATGATCCGCTTCGGCAGCTTGTCGAGGTGGAAGACCTCGTTCGAGCTGATCGCATGCTCGATTCCGGGGACGTCGGGCATGAGCGGTCGTGCGCCGGTCGCGATCAGTATCTTGTCCGCGCTGATCTCTCGTCCACTCGCCAGCTTCAGGGAATTGGGTCCGGTGAGGACCGCCCGCTCCTTGAAGATCGTCACATCGTGGCTGGTCAGGGTTTCCGTGTAGGCGCCTTCCAGCCGCCCGACCTCCGCAAGCACATTGTCGCGCAGCGTGGGCCAGTCGAACCGCTTCGTCGGGATGTCCCAGCCGAACATTGCCGCATCGTCGAGGTCCTCGGCGAAATGGGCGCCATAGACGAGCAGCTTCTTCGGGACGCAGCCGCGAATTACGCAGGTGCCGCCCACCTTGTGCTCCTCGGCAACCCCGACGCGCGCGCCATAGCCGGCCGCGATGCGCGAGGCCCGAACGCCTCCGGACCCGGCTCCGATCACGAAGAGGTCGAAGTCGGCCATCAGGTCCCGGCCCTTTCCATGAGGGCGCGGGTGGACGGATCGAGGCGGTCCTCGTCGGCGCCTTCGCTCAGCTGGCGAGCGATCGACTTGCCCAGCTCGACACCGAACTGGTCGAACGGGTTGATACCGAGGAGGACGGCGTTGGCGAACGTCCGGTGCTCGTAGAAAGCGATGAGCGCGCCGAGCGAGCGCGCATCGAGCCGCTCGATGAGGATGGTCGAGCTCGGCCGATTGCCCGGATAAGATCGCTGCGGGTCCTCACTCGACCGGCCCTGCATCAGCGCGGCCCCTTGAGCGAAAGCGTTGAGCAGCAGCTGCCGGCGCTGCTCCGGGTCCTGCGAGTCTTCCGCCTCCGCGACCGTGACGAATTCGGTCGGGACCAGCACCGTTCCCTGGTGCAGCAGCTGAAAGACCGCATGCTGCGCGTCTGTCCCCGTTCCGCCCCAGGTCACCGGCGCCGTCGGAGCTTCGACCGGGGTGCCGTCCGATCGAACCGATTTCCCGTTGGACTCCATCTCCAGCTGCTGAAGATAGGACGGCAGAAGGCGCAGCCGCTCGTCGTAGGCAAAGACGGCGCGGGTCTGGCAGCCCTGCCTCTCCGCATAGAGCCGGTCCGCAAAGGCGCCGACCAACGGAATATTCGCTTCCGGCTCTGCGAAGCGGAAATGGCGGTCCATCTCGGCCGCGCCTTCCAGCAGCTCCTCGAACGCGTCCCAGCCGAGCGCCAGCGCCGCCGAGATGCCCACCGAGCTCCACAGCGAGTAACGGCCGCCCACGCCTTCATCGAATTGGAGCACGCGCGTCTCGTCGACGCCCGCTTCGACAGCGGCCTCGGGACGTGCCGTGACCGCGATCACCCGCCCGTCGGGGTCCTTCACGCCGGCCGACCGAAGCCAGCCGAGCGCCGCCTCCCTGTTCGACCTCGTCTCGGCGGTGGTGAACGACTTCGACACCACCACCACCAACGTTGTCGCGGGGTCGAGCGGCTTCACCGCCTCCTCGAACGCAGCGCCGTCGATGTTCGAGAGGAAACGCACAGGCAGCTTGGACCCGCGGCGTCCCAGCGCGTCGACGAGGAGCGCGGGCCCCAGCACCGAGCCCCCGATGCCGATGTGCAGCACTCCGGTGACGCTCCCGAAAGCACCGGCCTCGATTGCGTCCACCAGTGCCCGAGTGCGCTGCCGGCGCGCTGTCGCGAGATCCACGCCTTCAGGCGAGCCGTTGCCGCGCTCCGCCACGTGCGTTGCCGGGCGTCCCTCGCTCTGGTTGACGATCGCTCCCGAAAAAAGCGCGTCGCGCGCGGCGGAAAGGCCCATCGCCTCAGCGCGAACGACGAACTCGTCGATAAGGCGCTCGTCGAGGTGCGTCTTCGACCAGTCGAAATAGAGCCCGGCGACCTCGAAGCTGAGCCTCGTCAGGCGATCCGGCTCAGCCGCAAACAGCGCGTCCAGTCTCTGGAGGTCGTAATGCTGCTGCTTCGCGGCCATCGCCGCAGGCACATAATGGCCGGACGGGCAAAAGCCACCCCGTGCTTGACCTTGCTGCGAGGGATCGAAACAAGCTGGCCCGATGGCCTCCCGAACCACCCGCCGCGCCGCAGCGCAGCCACGGCGCGAGAGTGGCTGGAGCCTTGCACGGTTCATCCTCGGAATCGCCGTGCTCGCCTGGGCATTCCGAAGCTTCGTCGTCGCGCCGTTCAGCATCCCCTCGGGATCCATGCTGCCGACGCTTTACGTGGGCGATTATCTGGCGGTCGCGAAATGGCCCTACGGCTATTCGCGCTACAGCTTCCTCTTCGGCTTTCCCTCGTTCGAGGGCCGGATCTTGAGCCGCTTGCCGCACCGCGGCGACGTGGTCGTTTTCCGCCATCCGAGCGAGGACGACGACCTGATCAAACGCGTGATCGGGCTTCCGGGCGATACCGTCGAGATAAAAGGCGGCGAGGTCATCCTGAACGGGCGGCCGCTGCCGCGCCAAGCCTTGCCGGCCGCGCTCGTGCCGATCAGCGCCAACAGTCCGTGCAAGGTCGTGCCGCCCGCCGCGCCCAGGATCGTCCGGTCCGCGGGCCGATATTCCTGCGCCTATCCGGCCTATCGCGAGACCCTGCCGGGCGGGCCTAGCTACACCGTGCTCGACCAGGTGCAGGAGGGCGAGGCGGATAATCGGCCGTCGATCCGAATTCCTCCCGGTCGCCTGTTCCTCATGGGCGACAATCGCGACGACAGCCTCGACAGCCGC
>DASVXR010000066.1:0-9707 GCA_036392595.1 Sphingomicrobium sp. | reverse complement strand
TCGGACGCTTTCGTACCGTATAAACGGATGGTGGAAATGGGCCGCACGGGCCGCTCGCTCTTGGTTTCCGCATCGGCCACGAAATGGACGAGTTCGATATCGTTGAGGTGCGAATCCTCATCATAGCCCGCGTGCCGGACGATCCTGTCGATGTGATAGCTGACGCCGGTACCGTCCGAGATGTTCTCGGTGCCGAGGCGGACACGGTAATCCCTGTCGACCTGCTCCTGGGTCACGCAATGGGCGGCGGTCAGCACCCAATTGGCGGAGATCAGCGATCCGCCGCAATGATGGGCGCGTTCCCAGGGCCGCCATTTCTTGAGCTCGGCGGGCGTCCAGTCCTTGAAGTTGCTGTAGATCTGCACCTGCCAGGGCGCGTGATGGCGCAAGGCTATGTCCTGCTCCTGCGGGCGCTTCGAGGCGGAGCCGGCCGATGCCAGCAGCGTGAGGGCAAGAAGCCCGAGTGCCGGACGCATGGAGCCCCTCCCCGGAGTAGCTGCAGAGAAGTGCAACATATATTGCCCGGGCGCACGGGCCAAATCAGCGCTCAGCGTTGGGCGCGGTGCGGGGCAGGAACGAAACGCCATTCTTCGCCGCCGGAGCAGAGCACGCCGCGGAGCGTGGTCTGCCGCCCGCTCTCCAACTCCGCGATGAGCCGGTCGAGCTCCCGCCCACGAAGGTCGGCGCCATCGCCTTCCGTGGCCAGGGCGGCGAGTGCGCGCGTAACGATGCGCCGTCGGATTTCAGGAGGAGCGGAGTCCGGGCGGTAGACGATCTCGGTCCCGTTGGCCGTGACCGCGCGACGCCATTCCTGGTCCGACGTCCAGTTCAGTGCCGCATCGGCCTCGGCGAGATGTGCCGCACTCGCGGCGAGGCTTTCCGAATTCAGCCATTCCGCCTCCGCGAGCGCGCGGCGGATGCGTACGCGCTCGAACTGCTCGTCCGTGTTGCTTGGGTCGGCGACGGCTTGAACGCCGGCTGCCAGGCAAAGCTGCTCGAGCTCGGACCGGCGCCATGACAGCAGCGGACGGATCAGCGGCACGTCCGAGCCGGGCACTCGTGCGCTGGCGCGCATTCCGGCGAGGCCCCTCACCCCTGCGCCGCGCGCCAGGCGCATCACCAGGGTCTCGGCCTGGTCGTCGAGGTGATGAGCGGTGGCGACTGCGGCCAGGTTCCGCTCGGCGGCCCAGCGCGCGAGCAGCCGGTAGCGCTCGGCGCGGGCGCGCTCCTGCAACGCGGTAGCCGGCGGTTCAGCCCATTCGGCAGTCAGGATCGCGTGCGGTACGCGGAGCCGCTCGCACATGGCAGCGACCATCTCCGCTTCGCCGCAGCTCTCCGGGCGGAGCGCGTGATCGACCGTCGCGGCTTCAACGAAGCCCGGCCTGGCTGCGGCCGCGAGGAGGAGCAGCGCCATGCTGTCCGGCCCGCCGGAGACGGCGACGCCGACGCGCTCGTCGGGCTCGACCAGCGCATCGAGATCGCTGCGGAAACGGTCGACGAGTTCGGGCGCAGGGCGCATGCCCGGCCCTTAGCACATCAGCCGCGGAGCTTTAGCTGCACTGCGCCTTGGCTTCGGCCTGTTGCACCTGCGTCTTCAGGTCCGGACGCACCTTCGAGCCATAAACCGCGTCGAGCTCCTGATAGGCCTTGCAGGCCTGGCCCGGCTGGCCGAGCTGCATCAGCGCCTGGCCGAGATAATAGAGGCTGTCGGGGGCCCGATCGCCCTTCGGGTTCCCGCGATAATTGGCGAGCAGGGCCTCGGCCGCGGCGCGCGCTTCGCCCTTGTCGAGCAGGGCCCGGCCGATGAGGTTGTTCGCATAGCTGACTCGGCGATGCCGGGGATAAGCGGCGGTGAAGGCGCGAAGCTTGTTGATCGCCTGGTCGTACTGGCCGGCCTCCCAGAGGCGGAAGCCCTCGCTATAGGCCAGTTCGCCTGGGTCGGTGCTGGCGGCTTCGGCGGTGTCCGGCCCGCCCGTCGCCGGCACTGCTGCGGACGAATCCGGCTTCGGCTTCGTTGTGGTGGGTTTGGTCGTCGCTGGCTTCGTGCTCGTCGGCTTGGTCGTCGCGGGCTTGGTGGCGGGAGCCGGAGTCTCCTCGGCCGGGCCTACCGGCAGGGGTACGGCGGCGGCCTCGTTCATCCGCTGCTCGATCGCGCCGATACGCTGCTCCTCGTCGCTGCGCACCTTGGCAAGGTCGGCCTGCAGGCTCCTTAGCGCGTTTCCATTCTCCTCCGACTGGCGGAGAATGTCGCTCATCTGCCGCTCCAGCGCGTCGAGCCGCTGGTCTAGGGTCAGGACCGACGATTGTGTCGCCGCGGGCTCGTCGGAGAAGCCGGCCGTGTCCGCCGGGCGGCCCTTGGGGAACACCTGCCGCTGCATCTGCTGCACCTGCCGTTCTAGCCGGTCGATGCGCTGCTCGGGTGTCGGGGCCTGGCGCTGGGCCGCGGCCGGCTGGGCGGTGATGAGCGCCAATGCGGCGAGCGCCGCGGCGGCGGTGACGGGTGGCAAGATCTTCACTGAAACATTCCCCACGCTTTTCGTAACAGACGCGACTGTGCCCGGCGGCGGCTTAGCCGCCGATGAATCCTATTCGCCCGTCGTGTTCGTCGCCGGAGGCGGCGGCGGCGCAGCCGGCGGCGGCGCAGGAGCTGGAGCCGTTGCCTTCGGAGCCGACGGCCGCGGAGCGACCGCTCGCGGCTTGGGCGCCGTCGGCGGCGGCGCGGCCGCGCTGGGCGGAGGAGCGGCCGGCTGCTGCCCTGCCCGCAAAAGGTCCGCGGGGAGCAGGCTCACGTTGGAGGCCACCTTGCCGGCGGGACCGACAGGCGGAGCGACGGTCGTTCCGACGGTGACCTTCAGCGCCTCCGGCTTGCCTGCCTTGAGCAGCGGCGCGGTGGAAGTCGGCGGAACGGTGAAGCTCTGCCCGGCGCCGAGCTGGCCCGAGAACAAAGTCTTCCCCTGGTCGGTGACCTGGATCCACACGGGCTCAGCAGCAGTGAGGACCACGGGGCCCTGGGCGGTGGATGAGGACGCGGGCTGGGCAGCAGGTCGCTGCGCCGGTTGCGCAGCCTGGGTTGGGGCCGGCGCCGTATTCGTATCCTCACCCTCGCTGAGCGAGCGTTCGTTGAGCCAGGTCATCAGGACGACGAGCAGGATGACGGCCGCGATCGCTCCGAATACCAGCGACTTGGGCATGGTCCGGGCGGGGTCCGCCGGCTCGAATACCTCGGCGGTGGCGGCGGTCGCCCGCTCGCCGCCCATTTCGGCTCTCAGCTGCTCGCCGATTTCCGTGCGGTCGAGGCCGACGGCGCTCGCGTAGCTCTTGGCGAAGCCGGTCGTGTAGGTCGGGTGCGGAAGCTTGTCCCAGTCGCTCGTTTCGAGGTTTTCGAGGTGGCGCTGCGGAATTCGAGTCTGGGCGGCGAGGTCCTCGAGGCTGAGACCCTTCGCCTCGCGCGCCGCGCGAAGCCGCTCACCCACGGTCGGTCCGTCCGTTGCGACCAGTTGATCGTCGTCCATCGCGCCGCCTTTGTCTCCCACGCCCCCCTGTTTGAAGGCTGCGGCGGGAGTGTCAACCAATTGTGACCGAGTGCCGCCGCGCCCATTCGGTCAGCGCCTTACGAATGTCCTTGGGTGGCTTGGCGAGCATCTGATCGAGGCGCGCGCGGATCGCTCCGGCGTCGAGCGAGCGGACCATCGCCTTCACTGGTCCGACGCCGGCCGGAGTAATCGAGAAATTCTCCGCGCCGATGCCGATCAGCGCCATCGCCTCGAGCGGGCGGCCGCCCATCTCGCCGCAAATCCGGGCGGGCACTCCGGCCGCTCGCGCAGCGTCGAGAATGCGCTTGAGGAAGCGCAGGATCGCCGGGCTGAGCCAGTCGTAGCGCTGGGCGAGCCGCGGTTCCGAGCGGTCCGCTGCGAAGAGGAACTGGGTAAGGTCGTTGGTGCCTATCGAGATGAAGTCGACACGCGGCAGCAGCTGGTCGAGCATCTCGGCGAGGCTCGGCACCTCGACCATCGCTCCATACTCGACCTTGCTCGGAAGCTTGCGATGGCTCTTGCGCGCCCATTCGATCTGCTCCTCGAAGAGCGCTCGCGCTTCTTCATATTCCCACGGCTCCGAGACCATGGGGAACATCACCCGGAGCACCTTGCCGCCCGACGCTTCGATCAGCGCCCTCGCCTGCGCCTTCATCAGGGTCGAGCGTTCGAGCGAAAGCCTGAGCGCCCGCCAGCCCATCGACGGATTCTCGGCCTCGTCATGCACGTCGGTCAGATAGGGCAGCGCCTTGTCGCCGCCGATGTCGACGGTGCGGAAGACCACTGGCCGGCTCCCGGCGGCGTCGAGGACCTTGGAGTAGAGGCGCAGCTGGCGATCTCGCCCAGGCAGCGTCGCCGATACGAGGAACTGGAACTCGGTGCGGAAGAGGCCGATGCCGTCCGCGCCTGTCATCGCCAACGCGGCCGCATCTTCGGCGAGACCGGCATTCACCATCACGCTGATCTTGACTCCGTCGACGGTGCGCGCCGGAAGGTTGCGCACCGCGGCGAACTCGGCCCTCCGCTTCTGGCTGAGGCTCATCCGGTGCTCGAAGCCGGAGAGCAGCTGACGGTTCGGGCGGATGATGATGCTGCCGTTGTCGCCGTCGACGAGGATGGTCTCGCCTTCCTCGACGCTGTGGCGGATGTCCTGGAGCCGCCCGATCACCGGCACCCCGATGGCGCGCGCGACGATCGTCATGTGCGACGTGAGCGAGCCTTCCTCGAGAAGCACGGCCTTGAGGCGCCGCCGGTCATATTCAAGCAGGTCGCCCGGGCCGAGGTTGCGGGCGATGAGCACCGTGTCGTGAGCGAGCCCCGTCTGGGCGGCCGTCCCGGCGCGCCCCGAGACGATGCGAAGAAGCCTGTCCGAAAGCTCCTCGAGATCATGCATCCGCTCCTGAAGGAGCGGATCGTCGATCTCCTGCATCCGCGCGCGAGTGCGCTGCTGGACCCGCTCGATCGCCGCCTCGGCCGTCAGGCCGCTGTCGATCGCCTCGTTGATGCGCCTCGACCAGCCCTCGTCGTAGGCGAACATCCGGTAGGTTTCGAGGATCTCCTCATGCTCGCCCGTGGTTCCGAACTCGGCCTCGCGGGTGATATTGTCGATCTGCTCGCGCATCTTTCGGAACGCGCCGTAGACGCGCGCCCGCTCGGCCTCGATGTCCTCGGCGACGGTATGCTCGACGATGACTCGCGGCTCGTGGAAGACCGCTTCGCCCTTGGCCATGCCGGCGACGAGCCTCAGCCCCGAGAGCCTCAGCGGCCCGCCGCTCCGCAATCGCCCGCGCCGGGCGCCATCAACCAGCCGGGCCGCGGCGATCATCTCGGACAGGACCATCGCGACGGTCTGCAGCGCCTCTATCTCGACATTTTCATAGCCGCGCGGATCGGCGTGCTGCACGGCGAGCACTCCGATCGGGCTTTCGAGCCGCACGATCGGCACTCCGGCAAAGCTGTGGAAGCGCTCCTCCCCGGTCTCGGGCCGATAGGCGAAGGCGGGATGCTGGGCGGCCTCGGCCAGGTTCAGGATGCGCCCCTCGGCCGCGATGGTGCCGACCAGGCCCTCTCCCATCCTCATTTTCGTGACGTGGACCGCTTCCTTGCGAAGGCCGTGGGTCGCGAAAAGCTCGAGGACGTTGTCGCGCAGCAGGTAGATGGAGCAGACGTCGCTTCCCATCGCCTCGGCGATGAGGTCGACGACCTTGTCGAGCTTGGCCTGAGCCGAACCACGCTTCGCCATGATCTCGTGGAGACCCGTCAGGATCTCACGAGCGGAAGCTGCGGCGGAAGTGGGCATGACTGTGGCGCTATCAGATGGCGCCACGCCGCGCCAAGCACTAGCGTTGTTTGATGGCGTTCGATCTCGACCGTCCGTACGGGCTAACCGCCGAGCAGCTGGAGTCCATCCGCCGCAACGGCTTCGTGCGCTTGAAGCAGGTCTTCTGCGCGGAGGAGCTGGAGTCATTCGGGACTGAAATCACCAAGCTGACGCTTTCGCTGAACCGGCAGAAACTGCCGCTCGAGGAGCGCTCAACCTACGGCAAGGCATTCCTCCAGATCGCCAACCTCTGGGAGCAGGGCGGCGCTGCGCGCGAGTTCGTCTTCGGCAAGCGACTGGCGCGGATCGCAGCGGAGTTGCTCGAGGTCGCGGGAGTCCGGCTGTATCATGACCAGTCGTTGATGAAGGAAGCGGGCGGCGGCTTCACTCCCGCGCACGCCGACCAATATTATTGGCCTCTCGCCAGCGACCGGTCGATCACCGCCTGGGTCCCGCTCCAACCGGTGCCGGCCGAAATGGGGCCGATCGGCTATTATCTCGGAAGCCATCGCTTCGACTTCGGGCGGGACCTGCCGATCTCCGACGAGAGCGAGCAGAGGATCACGGCA
Organism: Sphingomicrobium sp.; assembly: GCA_036392595.1. Classification (GTDB taxonomy): domain Bacteria; phylum Pseudomonadota; class Alphaproteobacteria; order Sphingomonadales; family Sphingomonadaceae; genus Sphingomicrobium. The sequence continues at coordinate 3,285 of DASVXR010000066.1, read as the reverse complement.
GAAATGGAACGTCAGGGCTTCGCTTTGGTGGATGATCCGTTCGAGTTCGGCGAGGTCAGCTTCCATCTTGGCTGGACCTTCCACCGCGCGGGACCGAACCGCACGGATCGCCCGCGATCGGTAATGACGATCATCTACATGGACCGCGACATGCGGCTGAAGGCACCCAGTTCCGGGCAGGAGGCCGACTACGCCGCTTTCTGCCCAGGCTCGCGCGTCGGGGAAGTGATCGCCACGCCCAAGAATCCGCTGCTGTGGGAGCGGCCGCGCTAAGCCTCTGAGCGGCCGGTTTCCGCCGCGAGATTAAAAGACGTCAACGTTACGAGAAGTTCACGTGACTTGGACCGCCCTCAAGGGTTGGAGCCTCCGCTGGTCCCTATAAGAAAACGGAGGACATTCATGAGACTTCTTGCATCCATTGCCGCCATTGCCCTCATCGCTTCGCCGGCCGTCGCCGCTCAGACCAAGAGCACGACGACGAAGACGACGACGACGGCGAAGGCCGCGCCTGCCAAGTCTGTCGCCAAGGAGGCGAAGACCGAGGGCGAGTCTGCCAAGACCGAGGCCAAGGAGCACAAGGCGGCAGCGCACAAGCATCACGCCGCCCGCTGCGGTTGCCCGACCAAGCATATGAAGGTCGCGCATCACAAGGCTGCGACCAAGACCAAGACGACCACCAAGAGCACGACGACGAAGAGCTAAGCTCTTTTCCGGCCCCTGCCGCTAAAGACTCCCCTCCGGCGGCAGGGGCCTCCTTTTCATGCCGCGTATGTCGTTCGCCCCCCGACAACCGTGCGGACGATCTGCACGTCCTTCAACTTGCCGGGCTCGACCGCGTGCGGGTCCTCGGCGAGGACCACGAAATCCGCGAGCTTGCCTGCGGCGATGGAGCCCTTGAGATGCTCCTCGTGCGAATTGTACGCACCGTTCCAGGTGAAGACCTTCAGCGCGTCGTCGATGCCGATCCGCTGGTTGGCGCCCCAGGTCTCGCCGTTCCAGCCCGTGCGGGTCACCATGCCCTGCATGCCCATCAGCGGTGAGAAGGGACCCGGGGGAAAGTCCGAGCCGCCCGCCACTTTTATTCCGGCATCGAGATAGGAGCGGTACGGCATCATGTGCCGCATCAGCGCCTCGCCATAGAATTTGAACTTGTCGGGATTGTAATAGGCATAGCTGGTGAAGGGCGCGGGGACCGCGTCGAGCGCCTTCATCCGAGCGATCAGCGCATCGTCGGCGAGCGTGGCGTGAGTGAATTTCGGGCGCACGTCGCGCCTCGGGAACAGCCGCTGCGCGCGCTCCAACGCCTTCAGGTACATGTCGATCGCGATGTCGCCATTGGTATGGCAGTTGGGTTGGATACCCGCCCGCCACACGCGCTCCACCCATGCATCGAGATCCGCCTGAGTGGTCGTGACGTTTCCATGATATGGCGGCACGCGCCCGGGATAGCCGGCGCGAATGGACATGGTTCGTTCGGAGAAGGACCCGTCGACGATATGCTCGGACGTGGCGCCGATGCGGATCCACTCGTCCCCGAACCCGGTGCGCCAGCCGTTCGCGATCATCGCATCGATCATCGGCTGGTCGGGCTCATAGCTGACCCGGTGAACGAGATCGCCGTCCGCGCGGACCTGTAGCAAAGCCGAGAAATTGCCGGCCTCGTGGTGCACGGTGGTTAGGCCGTAGCGCGCGAACTGCTTCGAGATATGGGCAAGGCCCGCCTTCGCCCGCACGAACCTCTCGACATCGCTATACTGCGGCCGCTTTCCGACCTTGGCGAAGACGTCCTGTGCATTGTCCGTGACCCGCCCGTTGAGCTCGCCCGAGGTATCGCGGTCGAAGGTCCCACCGAACGGCTGCGGAGTGCTCCTGGTGATTCCCGCCAGTTCGAAAGCCTTCGAATTGTAGAAGGATGTGTGGCCGCCGCGGTGATAAACGGCGACCGGATGGACGGCCGACACTCGGTCGAGGTCGGCGCGCGTGATCAGCCGCCCATCCTTCACCTTTGTGTCGTCGTAGAAAAAGCCCTCGACCCACTGGCCGGGTGGAGTCTTGGCGGCCCGCTCGCGCAGCTTGGCGACAATCGAATCGATGGTGACGAACTCGACCTCGAATGGATTTCCGACGAGCACTTCGTACAGCAGAGTCTCGCCCTCGGGATGAACGTGGCAGTCGATGAAGCCAGGCACGACGGTCATTCCGCGCGCGTCGAAGACTTCCGTTCCTTTGCCGGTGAGGCCGCTGATCGCGTCGTTCGAGCCGACGGCAATGATCCGGCCGTCTCTGACGGCGAATGCCTGCGCGATCGGTGCGGAAGCTTCGAGCGTGTAGACGCGCGCGTTGCGCACGACGAGGTCCGCGCTGCGCGGATCGGAAGCGTCGCTGGCTATCGCGGGCGCGGCGAGTGCTGCGGCGGCCCCGCCGAGGACGGTTCTGCGGCTGTAGCCGCTCACCCAAGTTCCCTGGAGGATGAAGCAATGGCTTGGCCCAGCTTCTCGACGGCCTCGTCGATCTGCGCTTCCGAGATGATCAGCGGCGGGGAGAGCGCGATCGTGTCGCCGGTCACCCGCACCAGAAGCCCGCCCTCGAAGGCGCGGCGGTACACGTCATTGCCGCGTGCTCCCGGTCGGCCTTCGACCGGCTTGAGCTCAATTCCGCCGACGAGACCGATGTTGCGCACGTCGGCGACGTTCGGCGCCTGCCGCAGCATGTGCACCGCCTGCTCCCAATAAGGTTCAAGCTCGCGCGCCCGCTCGAACAGCCGCTCGCGGCGGTAGATTTCGACCGCGGCAATGAGCGCCGCCGAGGCCGCCGGATGGCCGGAATAAGTGTAGCCGTGGAACAGCTCGATCGTCTCGACTGGTCCCTGCATCAGCGCGTCATAGACGTGGCTCCGCACAGCCACTCCGCCCATCGGGATGGTGCCGTTGGTCATCCCCTTGGCCATGGCGATCATGTCTGGCTGCACTTCGAACCGCTGCGCGGCGAACGGCGCGCCGAGCCGGCCGAACCCGGTGATCACCTCGTCGAAGATGAGGAGGATGTCGTGTTCGGAGCAGATCGACCGCAGCCGCTCGAGATAGCCCTTCGGCGGCGGAAGGACTCCGGTCGAGCCGGCCATGGGTTCGACGATGACGGCGGCGATCTTGTCCGCGCCGTGCTGGCCGATGATGCGCAGCAGGTCGTCGGCAAACTCGGCGCCATGCTCCGGCTGCCCGCGCGAAAAGGCGTTCCGGGCAGGATCGTGCGTGTGCCGCAGGTGATCGACCTCGCGGAGCAGCGGGC
>DASVXR010000065.1:0-6442 GCA_036392595.1 Sphingomicrobium sp. | reverse complement strand
GGATTACATCGTCTGGGTCTTGACCGGGCGGAAGAGTGGCAAATCTTAGTGTGTTGTCCGGGCCTATTTTGGGAAGCGCGCGTTCGGCCGCCCTAACAGCCGCCCGCTGTCCGGCGGCGTCTCCATCGAAACACAAGATGGGGGCAGGGTCTAAACGCCAGAGCCTCTCCATCTGGCCTTCTGTGAGCGCCGTGCCGTTGGGAGCGACGGCCTCGGCGATTCCGGCGCGGTCGAGGGCGATCACGTCCATGTAGCCCTCGACGACGATCAGGCGCCTGGCCTGGCGGCTCGCCGGGCCGGCGCGGTCGATATTGTAGAGGGTTCGGCCCTTGTCGAAGAGCGGCGTGTCGGGGGAGTTGAGGTACTTCGGCTCGCCTTGCCCAAGGATTCGGCCGCCGAAGGCGATGACCCGGCCGCGAGCGTCGCGAATGGGGATCATCAGGCGCCCGCGGAAGCGATCGTAGGTGCCGCCGCCATCGTCCGGCTTGATGAGCATGCCCGTCTCGACGAGCTTGTCCTCGCCGAGCTTCTCAAGTGCGCGCTTCAGAGCCGTGCGGCTGTCAGGTGCGAGGCCCAGACCGAAGCGCTGGATCGTCGACTGCTCGATGCCGCGGCGCTTGAGATATCCGCGAGCGTCTGCGCCGCCGATGCCGTGCAGTTGGTCTGAATACCACTTCGCGACCTCGGCCATGACGTCGGTCAGCGATGCGGCGCGTTCGGCCCGTTCACGCGCCTTGGGATCCGGCGCTGGGACCTCCATGCCGGCCTTGGAGGCAAGCTCCTTAACGGCGTCCATGAAGGGCATTCCGCGGTGGTCGGTGAGGAAGCGGATCGCGTCGCCGTGGGCTCCGCAGCCGAAGCAATGGTAGAAACCCTTGTCGTCGTTGACGGTGAAGCTGGGCGTCTTCTCGTTGTGGAAGGGGCAGCAGGCCTTCCACTCGCGACCGGCGCGGAGAAGCTTCACGGACGGCGCAATGACCGCGGACAGCATTGTGCGCGCGCGCAATTCGTCGAGAAAGGCGGTCGAAAGGCTCATCCGGGAAGGAAATTTTGTGACAGCCGACTCGCGCGCTCGCAAGCGCGAGTCGCTAACTTATCCACAGATGCGCAGATCGTTACGGAATGCGAATATTTGACCAAGCGGGCAGCGGATTGATTTGCAAAGATTAATAGCTGTGGAAAACAATTAATTACCTGTGTTCGTGGGGTCGAGCGCCGCTAGTCTGTCGGAGTTCCGACAAAAAGCGGCTAAAAGACCGCCGGGGCGGAATGATTAGGAGGGGGATTTTATGTTGAATAAGGTCAGCGGGTTAGCCCGCGCTCTCTACATTGTGCTCGCGATCGTCGCCGGCTTCGTTGCCTTGAGCATGATGGACGTCGCGTTAGTGCTTGTCGTACTCGGCATGATCGCCGGCCTTTCGACGCCTAGGGACAGACTGGTCCTCGCGGCGGTAACCGTCGTTGCACTGCCGATCATCGGCACGGCGCTCGGGCATATCCCAATGATCGGGACGCAGCTCGCGGCGGTGTGCGGCAATCTGCAGCTTGGCATTGCCGGCGCCTTCACGACCGCGCTCGCGATGTACCTGTACGACCTGGTGATGGACGGCGTGATGGGCCTGACCGGCACCGGCACCCGCAGGGCAGCAGCGACAGCATAGCCCGTTTGTATTGACGTTCCGGGGCTCCGCCGCTCCGTGCGGCGGGGCCCTCTTTATGAGAGCGCGGCCTTCACCAGCGCGCTTGCCCGGGCGGGCTCGATCGAGGGGCCGAGGCGTTCCTTCACCAGGGCCATGACTCGGCCCATGTCCTTCATCGAGGATGCGCCTGTCTCGGCGATGATCTCGCGGATTTGGACCTGGGCTTCTTCATCGCTGAGTTGCTTGGGCAGAAAGCGTTCGATGACCGCGATCTCGCCTTCCTCGGCCGTGGCTCGATCCTCGCGGCCGCCCTTGCGATAGATTTCGGCGGATTCGCGCCGCTGTTTGATCATCTTCTGCAGCACCTCGGTGACCAGCGCGTCGTCTTCCTTGGGAGCGCCGCTCGTCCGCGCCTCGATGTCGCGGTTCTTGATCGCCGCCGACACGAGCCGGAGGGTCGCCGTCGTCTCCTTGTCGCCGCCCTTCATCGCGGCGATGGTCGCGGTCTTGATGTCGTCGCGGATCATGGCCTTGCCCTAGCGTTGCATTTTCACGCTGACCAGCGTTGACCGGGAAGCGCAATGCGCATAGCGGAAGCGCCTTAGCGACATCGCTGCAAAACCCTGACGGAAGGCTCTTCTGCCCATGGCCGACGTACGACCCCTGCACGCGCCCCGACCGGAGGGCGCGACGGGAGTCATAGTCTTCGGCGACGGCCGCGCGATCTGGGGCAAGGGGTTCGGAGCGGAAGGCGATGCGGTCGGTGAGCTGTGCTTCAACACCGCCATGACCGGATACCAGGAGGTGATCACCGATCCCTCCTATGCGAAGCAGGTGATCGCCTTCACCTTCCCGCACATCGGCAATGTCGGCGCCAACGACGAGGACGTGGAGGCTGCGGAAGCGCATGCGCTCGGCTGCCTCGTGCGCGAGGTGGTGACGGAGCCCAGCAATTACCGCGCGAATGAGGGCTTTGCCGAGTGGATGAGGAAATGGGGCCGCATCGGCATCGCCGGAGTGGACACGCGCGCGCTGACGAAGCTGGTGCGCACCGAAGGGCCGCCGACGATCGCCATCGCGCACAGCCCGAGCGGTCAGTTCGATCTGGAGAAGCTGCAGCGAATGGCCGCCGAATGGCCGGGGCTCGAGGGCATGGACCTGGCGAAGGACGTCAGCCGGCTGCAGGTCGAGCGCTGGAGCGGTGGAAAATGGGAGTGGGGCCAGGGCTATGAGATGGGCGGCGAGGACGAGAGCCGCCCGCACGTCGTCGCGGTCGATTACGGGTCCAAGCGCAACATCTTCCGCAACCTCGTGAAGGCCGGCGCCCGAGTGACGGTGGTCCCGGCGACCGCAACCTTCGAGGAGATCATGGCGCACGAGCCGGACGGCTTCTTCCTGTCGAACGGGCCGGGCGACCCTGCGGCGACGGGCGAATACGCGGTGCCGGTGATCAAGCAGATGCTGGAGACCAAGAAGCCTTTGTTCGGCATCTGCCTCGGCCACCAGATGCTCGCGCTCGCGGTCGGGGGCAAAACGAGCAAAATGTTCCAGGGCCACCGCGGCGCCAACCACCCGGTGAAGCGCCTCGCCGACGGCCAGGTCGAGATCACGAGCATGAACCACGGCTTCGCGGTCGAGCGCGAGGGCATGCCGGACCATGTTTGTGAGACGCACGTGTCGCTGTTCGACGGGTCAAACTGCGGGATCGAGCTGACCGACCGCCCGGCGTTCAGCGTGCAATACCACCCCGAGGCGAGCCCGGGGCCGCAGGACAGCTTCTATTTGTTCGAGAAGTTCGTGGAGGCGATGCGCAGATGATGGACATCGCGCATTCTCCCTCTCCCCGACGGGGAGAGGGCTGGGGTGAGGGGGCTCGACGCCTGCGATCAGTCGTGCCGATTGAATCCAAGCAGCAATTCGCGGCGAATGGTTTCAAGCACCCCTTCCGTGTTTTGCAGCACGTCGTTATTCCAGAAGCGGATCACACGATAGCCGAACGCTTCGATAATCTCCGTTCGAGGCGCGTCGATTTCCGCCGAATGCTGTCCGCCATCGAGCTCAATGGCCAGGCGAGCCGCTCGGCATCCAAAGTCCGCAACGTATGGACCGATCGGCAGCTGGCGAACGAACTTGGCTCCCTCAAGACCCCGTCCGCGCAGCAAGTACCAAAGCCGTTTCTCCGCCTCCGTGCTGTCGCGGCGCAATTTGCGCGCGATTGGTGTCAGCTTTTTACTCGCCAACCTCTGCCCCCCTCACCCCAACCCTCTCCCCGCCGGGGAGAGGGAGCGATGGCGTGCCGCGCACCGATTGTTCTTGCAAGCGCTCTCGCACTCTCCGCCTGCGCGACGCCGGCGCGGATGCATTCGCAGGAGCAGCTCAACACGGTGGCGACCGGATGCGGGCTGGCGCTCGGGGAGCTGATTCAGGACGAGAGCCAGAAAAAGCTGCTGCTGATGATCCGCAACGAGGCGACGCCGCAGCAGCGGGTCTGCGTCGCGAAGTGGGCGCGCCGCAATGGTCTCAAGGCCGTGTTCGTCAACATGAACTTCCCGGAAGGCTGATGCCGAAGCGCACCGACATATCCTCCATCCTCATCATCGGCGCGGGTCCGATCGTCATCGGCCAGGCGGCGGAGTTCGATTATTCGGGAAGCCAGGCGGTGAAGGCCCTGAAGGCGGAAGGCTATCGGGTCATCGTCGTCAATTCGAACCCGGCGACGATCATGACCGACCCGGAGCTCGCCGACGCGACCTATGTCGAACCGATCACGCCGGCGATCCTCGCCAAAATCTGCGAGAAGGAGCGGCCCGACGCGCTCCTTCCGACGATGGGCGGGCAGACGGCGCTGAACACGGCGCTGGCGCTCTACAACAACGGGACTCTCGACCGGCTCGGGATCGAGCTGATTGGGGCGAATGCGCAGGCGATCGAGAAGGCCGAGGACCGGCTGAAGTTCCGTGAGGCGATGGACCGGATCGGGCTCGAAAGCCCGCGTTCGGCGATCGCGCACAGCCTTTCGGAGGCGCTGGAGGCGCTCGATCGCGTGGGCCTGCCGGCGATCATCCGCCCGAGCTTCACGCTCGGCGGGACCGGCGGAGGAATTGCCTATAACCGCGACGAGTTCGTGCAGATCGTCACCGGTGGGCTCGACGCGAGCCCGACGACCGAGGTGCTGATCGAGGAATCGGTGCTCGGCTGGAAGGAATATGAGATGGAGGTCGTCCGCGACCGCGCGGACAATGCCATCATCATCTGCTCGATCGAGAATGTGGACCCGATGGGCGTGCACACGGGCGACAGCATCACCGTGGCTCCCGCGCTGACGCTCACCGACAAGGAATATCAGCGGATGCGCTCGGCGAGCATCGCCGTGCTTCGGGAAATCGGCGTCGAAACAGGCGGTTCCAACGTCCAGTTCGCAGTTGATCCGAAGACCGGGCGAATGGTCGTGATCGAGATGAACCCGCGGGTGTCGCGCTCGTCCGCGCTGGCTTCGAAAGCGACCGGCTTTCCGATCGCCAAGGTCGCGGCGCGCCTGGCGGTCGGATACACGCTCGACGAGATCGCGAACGACATCACGGGTGGGGCCACGCCGGCGAGCTTCGAGCCGACGATCGATTATGTGGTGACGAAGGTGCCGCGCTTCGCCTTCGAGAAGTTCCGCGGGGCGGATGCCATCCTGACGACCTCGATGAAGTCGGTCGGCGAGGTGATGGCGATCGGGCGCAGCTTCCACGAGAGCCTGCAGAAGGCGCTTCGTGGACTGGAGACGGGCCTGAGCGGCCTCGACCGCGTGCGGGAGCTGGAGAACGCGGATCCCCTGCAGATCGAGAGCCTGCTTGCGCGCCCGACGCCCGACCGGCTGCTGGTCGCGGCGGAGGCGCTCCGGCAGGGCTTCACCGTCCAGCGGATCAACGAGATTGCCGGCTTCGACCCCTGGTTCCTCGGGCGGCTGCAGGAGATCGTCGATGCCGAGGCGCAGGTCCGCGAGCAGGGCCTGCCCGGCGACGCGCGGGAGATGCGGCGGCTGAAGGGCATGGGCTTTTCCGACGCCAGGCTGGCGCAGCTGGCGCTTCGGTCGGCGCACGTCGAGCGGGAGATGAGCGAGCTGGCCGCTGCTGGAGGCGGCGTCGTGCACAGCGCCATCCGGGGGATGACGGGCGGAGTCACGGAAGAGGAGGTGCGCTCGCACCGGCTGCGGCTTGGCGTCAGGCCCGTGTTCAAGCGCATCGACAGCTGCGCGGCCGAGTTCGATGCCACGACGCCTTACCTCTATTCGACCTATGAGGCGCCGCTGTTCGGCGAGCCGGAGGACGAGGCGGAGGTCTCGGACCGGAAGAAAATCATCATCCTCGGCGGCGGGCCGAACCGGATCGGGCAGGGGATCGAGTTCGACTATTGCTGCTGCCACGCCGCCTTCGCGCTGGGGCGGCACAGAGGCGACCAGCAGGGCGCCGGCTTCGAGACGATCATGGTCAATTGCAACCCGGAGACGGTCTCGACCGACCCCGACACGTCCGACCGGCTCTATTTCGAGCCGCTGACGGGCGAAGACGTGCTCGAGATCGTCCGGCGGGAGAGCGAGAAGGGCGAGCTCCTTGGCGTGATCGTCCAGCTGGGCGGACAGACTCCGCTGAAGCTCGCGGCGGAGCTGCAGGCGGCGGGCGTGCCGATCCTGGGGACTTCGCCGGACAGCATTGACCTGGCCGAGGACCGGGAGCGCTTCGCGGCATTGGTGGCGCGGCTTGGCCTCAAGCAGCCGTCGAACGGCATCGCGCGCAGCCGCGACGAAGCGCTGACGG
>DASVXR010000064.1:0-8723 GCA_036392595.1 Sphingomicrobium sp. | reverse complement strand
AAGGTGCTTCACGGCGCCGCGGATTAGATGCGGCAGCGGCCCGGAATCGCGTCGCGGTCGATCAGCCGGGTGTAGAGATGCCAGGTCGAATAACCGAGCCAAGGCAGCACGAAGGCGAGGCCGACGAACAGCGGGATCGAGCCGAGCACCAGCAGGCCGAGCACCGTAAATCCCCAGCGGATCATCTGCGGCTTGTTGGCGTGCGCCGCGCGCCAGGAGGCAGAGACCGCCTCGGAAGCGCTCATGTTGCAGTCGACCAGCATCGGCAGAGACGCGACGCTGAGAGCCAGGATGACCCAGGAGAAGACTGCGCCGACGGCGAGCCCGGCGATGATGAGCGCCCAGCCGCGCGGCGTGGTGAAGACCTCGGCCACGAACCCGGTGAACGACGTAGGCGTCGCCCAGCCGAAGAGCGCTAGATAAAGCACGCCCGCGACAAACAGCCACACGAGGAAGATGGCGAGCATCAACCCCGCGACAATGCCCATGTCGTCGACCGAGGGCCGCTTGCGCAGGTCGAGAAAGTTCCACCAGTGGACCTCTTCGCCCCGCTCGCGGCGCCGCGCCAGCTCATAGAATCCGACCGCGGTCGCGGGGCCGAACAGGGCCACGCCGGCGACGACCGGGAAGAAGAAGGGCATCAGGGGACCGTTGGTCGTCATCACCACGGCGGCAAGGCCAAGGATGGTGTAAATGAGGCCCGCGAAGACGAGGTCGCCCCGCATTTCGTTGAAATCCTCGAGACCCTGACGAAGCGAAAGTCGGAGGTCTTCGTCGCTGATCTTGCGGACTGGAATTTCGGTTCGGCGGGAAGCACGCGCACCCATGGTCTTGGTCGCCATTGACACCTCTCCTTGCTCGGTGTCGTCCGGCGCGTGCGGCGCCGGGCGCCATCAATCACCGCCTATAACAGAAGGAGAGCGAGTCGGTCAGAGCCTCACGCGGGTGAAAACGACGGTCTGGTCTGGACTATATTGCGGCCGCGCGAATTTCGGGCGGGCGGCGATCAGCCGTTGAGCTGCCGGGGGTAGACCTGATCTGGCGCCCACCAGCATGAACTCGATCGACTTCGGACTATCGGTGATGATGTCGAGCGTCATGCCATCGCAGCTTCGGCCGGAGCAGGAGATCGAATATCTGCCCTCGTCAGCGGCGGAATCGACCGGGCGGACGAACCCCGCCGTGCCCGCCGCGCGGATCCGCGCATCTTCGGGAGCGACCAGGGACAACCGTACCGCTCCGTTCGAGCGGAGCCGCAGCCTGATCATGCGCTCCTTGCCGTTCCGAAGGACGGCTATCGGCTGGACCGTCGGTGCCTTGATCTCTTCCTGGAGTGGAGCAGCGGCCAGCCACCGCTTCGACTCCGCATAGGGCAGCTTCGCCCAATCCCATTTCGCCGCGGACCGATATACATCCGGCAGGACAGCGTGACCGTTCAGGACCGACCAGAACGCCTTGTGACGGTCCAAATCCGTCACGTGCTCGATGACAAAGCGCTCCTGGCGGTCGGCAGAATAGGCAGGCGCCGCGGCTGCCGCCGCCCATCCAAGGAACGCGACGGCACCCGCGAGGATCGCCGATCCACGCAGGCCCACCTGCTCGACCAGCGGCTTGGCCTCGATGAGAGGAAGGAGGATCAACAGCGCGCCCAGCGGAGCGAACACCCACATGGGACCTGAATTGAGCAGCTCCTCGAGCAAGCCCAGCATCGCGCCCCAGGTGAGGTAAAGGAACAGCAGCGCGGCCGCTGAGCCGAACGCTTCGGCCGGCTTGCATGCGCGTGCAATGAGCACCCCGATGAGCGCCAGCAGCGGCGGGAAGAGGAAGAAGATGATCCCGCCGGGCGCGATGAGGCCGATGATGCCCCCAATGACGAGGTAGACGAACCAGAAAGGCGGGCGGAGCTGGCGCACGTCGAGACCGCGTCCCACCGTTACCAACAGGAGACAAGTCACAAGCATCACGGAGGCGTAGGTCGCGAGATGCGTCCAGATCGCATGGGCTCGCCAGAACATCCCGGAGCGAGCGGCACCGATCAGGGCAAGTGCGAGCCACGACAGAGCGGCAGAGCCCAGGATCGTCCCGGCGGTTACAGCGGCTCCCCGTGCGAGAGCGCCGCGCCGCAGTGAAATCACGAGGAAAGAAATCAGCAGGCCGATCAGCAAGCCCGCGCCAAGCACCAGCGGCAACGTGACGAGCGCCCGTCCGGCCACGTCCATGAAGATCCGATCACCGCTGCCGCTCGGCCGTCCATTGGCAAGGGCCTGTGTCAGCGCGAGCGTCTGGTCGCCCATGTGCTGGAGAGTCGCCGGATCGAGCGCCGCGAAATCATCCCCGGGCGAATGGTAACGAGTCTCATTGCCGATCGGCGCCAGGTTGAGGGTCAGCCAGCGGTGTTCGGAGAAGCTGTTCACGTCGGTGTAGTTGGGCATCAGCCGGTAGACGTCGGTCGACAGGGAATTGGCGATTGGATGCGCGACCGCCTGCTTGAAGACGGCGATCGGAGCAGCGTTCGGGCGGCTGGTCTCGAACATATTGACCGGGCCGCGCACGCCGCGCGCCTCGAGGTTGACTAGGCTGTCCACGTCCCGGCTCAAAGCGTCGGCGAGAAATGCTCGCGCCCCGACCAGGCCGAGCTCCTCGCCTTCGTTGAAGAGGAAAATGATCGGCCGCCTTCCTGGGCGATCTTTCATGATCGACGCGACTTCGAGGAGGGTGGCGACGCCCGCGCCGTCGTCCGCCGCGGCCGGCCCGGCGGGCGTGCTGTCGTAGTGGGCGTTCAGAAGCAGCGCCGCGCCGGTTGGCGACCCAACCATAGCGATCACGTTTCGCACGCGCGCGCAGGAGACGCCGCGCTGCTTGTACAGCTCGTTGCAGGCGAGCTGGTCGCGAACCACGGGGTTCAGGCCAATCTGCCGGAGCAAGGTCACGAGGCGCGCGCGGACCTGGTCGTCGGCATCAGTGTCGCTGGGGTGGGACCCCTGGTCCCCAAGCAGGAATGCGAGCCGTGCCTTCGCCCGGTTCGCGTCGAACTCGCCCGGCGCATTGTGCACGCGAACGGGCGGCGGCTGCACCAGCAGCGACTTCGCCGCCATCACTCCGAGCAGGGCGAGAAGCACCACAGCCAGCAGCAACGTCGGTCTGCGCATCGTCCCCCCTTGGCCCGAGCGAAGGCGAGAGCCATATCGCTTTCGCCGGGCGCTTGCGATAGGCGCTGCCCGGCCAATTCGGAGAAGGTTAGATGGGCTATCGGGTCGCGGTCGTCGGGGCGACGGGCAATGTCGGGCGGGAGATGCTGAACATCCTCGCCGAGCGGCAATTCCCGCTCGACGAAGTGGCGGCGGTCGCGTCAGCTCGCTCAACGGGCGACGTCATCGACTTCGGCGACAGCGGCGAGGAGTTGCGGGTCAAGAACCTCGAACATTTCGACTTCGCCGGCTGGGACATCGCCTTGTTCGCGGCAGGCTCGGCCGTTTCGAAAATCTATGCGCCCAAGGCCGCCGAGGCGGGCTGCACCGTGATCGACAACAGCTCGCTCTACCGGATGGACCCGGACGTGCCGCTGATCGTCCCGGAGGTGAACAGCGACGCGATCGCCGGCTATCGGAAGAAGAACATCATCGCCAACCCGAACTGCTCGACGGCGCAGCTCGTAGTGGCGCTGAAGCCACTTCACGACGCAGCGAAGATCAAGCGCGTCGTGCTCGCGACCTATCAGTCGGTCTCAGGCGCCGGAAAGGCCGGCATGGACGAGCTGTTCGAGCAGTCGCGCAACATCTTCGTCGGTGACCCGAACGAGCCCGAGTTCTTCACCAAGCAGATCGCCTTCAACGTCATCCCTCATATCGACGTCTTCCTCGACGACGGCTCGACGAAGGAAGAGTGGAAGATGGTCGTCGAGACCAAGAAGATCCTCGATCCCGCCATCAAGGTCAGCGCGACCTGCGTACGGGTGCCGGTGTTCGTCGGCCACTCCGAGGCGGTGAACGTCGAGTTCGAGAATGAAATCTCGGCCGACCAGGCGCGCGAGATCCTGCGCGAGGCTCCCGGCGTGATGGTCGTCGATAAGCGCGAGGACGGCGGCTACGTGACGCCGGTCGAGGCGGTCGGCGAATATGCGACCTACGTCAGCCGGATCCGCGAGGACCATACGGTCGAGAATGGCCTCAGCCTCTGGATCGTCAGCGACAACCTCCGCAAGGGCGCGGCGCTCAACGCCGTCCAGATCGCGGAGCTACTCGGCCGCAAGCATTTGCAGAAGGCCGCCTGAACAATAAGTTCGCGCCTTCGTTGGAGGGCACGACCATGCGCCTGCTCGTCGTCACAAGTGTCGCGTTGCTCGCACTATCCGCGTGCAAGGTCGCGCCCGCCAACCGTGCGGCGGTCACCAAGGATGAAGCGACCAAGATCGCCGAGCAGGCCGAGGCGAGCTTCACCACCGGCGACGTCAACGCGATCATGCGTCAGTATGCGGACGGCGCGGTGATGTTCGATTCCAGTCACCCGACCTACAGCACCGACAGAAAGGTCCAGACAGGATGGGCCCGGGACTTCGTCAGCATGAAGCCCGAGAGCTACCACGTGCCGGATCGCCAAATTCAGATCGTCGGACCGGACGCCTTCATCAGCTCAGGCACGGAGGTGGTCACCATTGCCGCCGGATCGGCGCATCCGACCATCAGCGCTCGCTTCACCGACGTCTTCCAGCGCCAGCCGGACGGAAGCTGGAAGATCGTCCATGAGCATGTCTCGCTGCCGCCCGCCGCGCCGACGCAGAAATAGGCCTAAGGCATCTCCCCCCAATAGCGCAGCAGGTTGGCCTGGATCAGCTGGAGCCGGCTGAAATTCTCCTGGCTCATATTGTTGCCTTCGAGCGCGGCGACCTCGTTGAGCTCGAACAGCATGCTGCGCTTGAACGGGTCGGGTACGCGGCTCTGGATGAAGGTGATGGCGACCAGCCGCTCGCCCTCGGTGACCGGCTCGACCTCGTGGAGCGTGTCGGACGGATAGAGGATCGCCTGTCCCGGCTGGAGCTTGAAGCGCAGGTCGGCGTCGCCGAGCCGGATGTGGAGCGCTCCGCCCTCATAGCTTTCCGGCTCGTTCAAGAAGACGGTGCAGCTGATGTCGCTGCGCAGGGTCCCGCCGGGAAGCTGCAGATAGGCCGCGTCGGCGTGGGCGCCGTAGCGCATCCCGGGCCGGTAACGGGTGAGGAGCGGCGGCGCGATTTGCGCCGGGAAGACGAACTCGAGGAACTCGGCGCTGCGGCTCATCGCGTCGACGATGAGCTTGGCGCTGCGCTGGTAGGCGGTCTGCTCGTGCAGCTGTTCGTTCTGCTTCGCCTTGTTGTGCGGATTCGTGACCTTGCCGTCGACAAAGGTCGCGCCCGCGGCGATCTCACGGCACTGCGCGACTTCCTCTTCCGACAGAATATCGACGATCCGATACATTCAGTCCTCCGCGCGGGCGACTGCGCGCGCCAGCAGCGGCGACTTTTCGGCTGCCCCGCGAAGCATGGCAAGGGCGCCGTCGATTTCCCGCCGATAATGAGCCGTCGCGTCGGCGATGAGCTCGCGCCTGAGCTCGGCGCTGTAATCGTAGGATATGTCCTTCGAATAGCGGGTCGTCAGCGGCCCGCCGGCGATCTCGCCAAGCTGCCCCTCTCTAGCCGAGAAGCCGAGGAAAGCGGCCGTTCGCGTCAGAGCCGCCTCCATGTCTGAGAGCATCCGATCGAAATCGGCCCACTCGACCTGCCGGTCGAACATGGCGTCGGCCGCGCTCTCGAGCGCAGTCATCTCGCAGGCCCAGGCGATGGCGGCGAGATCGGCCTCATTATGCGCGGGACCAAGGGCCGACACCCGGCGCGACAGCCGCTGCGCCCGAACAGGCGCGAGCATCCGCAATTCCTTCACGCTATTCTCCCCTGCCAGGATGCTGGCGACGTAATTTGCCGGCGTCGCGTACATGAACAAGGCGCGCTCGCCCGGCGGCACGAGCTCTGGCGCGATCTCGCTGACGAAGCTCGTCGCCTTGACGCAGGCGATCTCGTCCTCGGCGAAGGAGCGGGACAACAGCCGCGGCACGGGGCCGATATAGCCCTCGCGGACCGCGGCCGGGCTCATCGCCAGGTCGCGCAGGATTCGCGGCTCTCGAATGCCCAGCACTCCATCCAGCTCGCCGAGCAGGCGCGAAATGAGCGTGGAACCGACATGCCCGGTGTGGAAGATCCATCGGGCGTCGCTGCGCAACTCCTTCGTCACGGCAGCCGCGACCTCGGGCCAGGGGACCAGCTGCGCGTCGACGGGCTGCTGCATCATGCGGTCGTCGAGAAAGCTCGCCGAGCGGTAGCTGTCCCGGTCCATGGCCACGAGCCGTACGATGCCCGCGGAGGGGTCGAGCGCCTGGGCGAGCCATTTGGCGTCGCGGGCTATCTCATCGGCCGTGGGGGCGCTGGACATGAACCCCCTTAAACACGCAAGAGGCCGCCGACCAAGGGAGGCGAGTCATGGCGGATGAAATGACCGGCGGCTGCGCGTGCGGACGAGTGCGATACACCGCACTGGTCCACGACGATGACGCCTATCTCTGCCATTGCCGCATGTGCCAGCGCGCGACCGGATCCGTGTCCATCGCCTTCAAGCATGTGAAGGAGGACGAGATCGAATGGCAGGGCGAGCCGGACTGGTACGAGAGCTCGCCGATTGCTCGCCGGCCCTATTGCTCCAAATGCGGAACTTCGCTCGGCTTCGCCTTCGTCAAGAGCAGCGGGACGATGGATATCACGGTGGCGTCGTTCGACGATCCGTCGCGATTCAAACCGACGCATCACTTCGGCTCCGAGAGCATGCACCGGGCGTGGCTCAACACCGAAGGCCTGCCCGAGAAGCGCACTTCCGAATATCAGAAACTTGTCGACAAATGGATCGACGAAGCGGGCAGCTTTCCTGGATGACGCAGCCGCAGGTCCATCGCTGGACGGCGTCGGACGGGATCGAGCTGGCCTTTCACGAGCTCGGGCAAGGCAGGACCGTCATCCTGCTCCACGGTCTCTTCTCCGACGCGAACATGAACTGGAACAGGTTCGGCCATGCGGCGAGGATCGCGGCGGAGGGCTTCCGAGTGATCATGCCGGACCTGCGCGCCCATGGCCTCAGCGGGAAGCCGCACGAGCCTGAGCATTATCCGCGCGGGATCCTGGCGCGGGACGTTCGCGAGCTCGTTGCACACGTCGGCCTCACGGAGTTCGACCTCGGCGGATTTTCGCTGGGAGCGCGCACGACGGTCGAAGCCGTGGGCGAGGGAATGCGGCCGCGGCGCGCGATTCTCGGCGGCGCCGGCCTGGAGGGGCTTCGCAACTGGAAGCGGCGCAAGACCTTCTTCCTCGAAGCGATCGCCATGTTCGACCGGGTGCAGCGCGGCGACCCGCACTGGCTGTCGATCCAGTTCATGAAGAGCCAGAAGGTCGACCGAGTTGCCGCGGCTCATCTCCTCGAGAGCTTCGAAGACACCTTCATGAGTTGGCTCGAGGCTTTCACGATGCCGACTCTCGTCGTCTGCGGGAGCGAGGATGACGACAATGGCTCGGCCGAGGAGCTTGCCAATGTTCTGCCCAATGCCCTGTTCGAGGAAGTGCCCGGCACGCACATGAGCTCGGTCACCAAGCCGGAGTTCGGCGAAGCGATCGCGAGCTTTCTCGCCGCCCAATAGAAAAGGGGCGCCGCTCGGGCGCCCCTTCCTCCTTTGCTGAGCCCTAAGCTTAAGGCGTTGTCTGCTGAGCGCGTCCGCGGCCGCTGGCCGAGGATGTCATTCCGCCGCCGCCGGTGCGAGCGCCGAGGCTGGCATTGCCGCCGCCCGTCTCGCTCATTCCGCGGCGCGGGCTCGTGCTGCGTCCGCGACCGGTCGTCGAACGGGTGCCGGTGGCGCGGCTTCCGGTCGAAGCTGAAGTCGTGAGGCCGGCGGTGTCGTCAGACAGTCCCATCTCGCTGCCGCCGCGCATCCCTTCGGTCCACTCGCCGATCTGGTCACTGAGATTGCTGATCTGATCACTGATCTGTGCGCGCCGCGACCACAGGAACAGGCCGGCCGCAGCCGCACCAGCCGCTGCCGCCGCCGCGGCGAACGGACGTTCGCGCGCGATTTCCATGACGCCCCAGTCACTATACTGGTTGCGGCCGCTCGGATTGTTGTTTCGACCGCCACGATTACCGCCTCTGGGCATGAGATTCCTCCTTGAATTTGTTTCGCTCTCAATCTGATTAAACGATTGAAAGCGCCCGCCGTTCGGGCCCCGAAGGGCGTCGAGCGGCGAGGGGAGGCTGGGCGTCGGCGAGTGGGGTCAGGCGGTCGCGAGCTGGTCGAGCATATGTTCGGCGCTGGAGGCTCGATATTCGCCCGGGGCCTCGACATTGAGCTGCTCGACCACGCCGTCGTTGACGATCATCGAATAGCGCTGCGAGCGCTCGCCCATGCCGAACTTGCTTCCGTCGAAGGCCAGGCCAACCGCATTCGCGAACTGACCGTTGCCGTCGGCGATCATCGTGATGTCCTTCGACCCGTCCCGGTCACCCCAGGCTGCCATCACGAACGGGTCGTTGACGGAGATGCAGGCGATCTCGTCGATGCCGCTGTCCTTCAGGTCCTGCGCCTTGTCGACATAGGAGGGCAGGTGACGCGCCGAGCAGGTGGGCGTGAAGGCGCCGGGGACGGCGAACAGCGCCACGCGCTTG
>DASVXR010000063.1:0-3738 GCA_036392595.1 Sphingomicrobium sp. | reverse complement strand
ATCGTCCGCGGCGTCGTCGCCTGCCTCGACAGTCCGCCTCTCGATGACGGCTCGACCAAGGCCGGCGGAAGCACCGGCCCGCACGCACTCTACAATATCGGCAACAGCCGCAGCGAAGACCTGATGCGCGTCGTCGAGCTTCTCGAACAGGCGACGGGCAGGAAGGCCCTTCTCGACCCGCAGCCGATGCAGCCCGGCGACGTCAAGGACACGTTCGCGGACATCAGCGCGATCGAGCGCGACCACGGGTTCCAGCCGGCCACCACCATCGACGAGGGCGTCCCGCGCTTCGTCGCGTGGTACCGCGAGTATCATCGTCTTTGAGCCTTCCGCCGATCCTCCAGCGTCTTCGTATCCCGGTGATCGGGGCGCCGATGTTCATCGTATCCAACCCGAAGCTGGTGATCGCGCAGTGCACCGCAGGGATCGTCGGCAGCTTCCCCGCGCTCAACGCCCGTCCCGCCGAGAAGTTCGACGAATGGCTGCACGAGATCACCGAGACGCTCGCCGCCTGGGATCGCGACCATCCCGACAATCCGGCGGCGCCGTTCGCCGTGAACCAGATCGTTCACCGCTCCAACGACCGCTTCGAGCACGACATGGAGGTCTGCGCGAAGTGGAAGGTGCCGATCGTCATCACGTCGCTCGGCGCGCGCGTCGAGCTCAATGAGGCGGTGCACGGCTGGGGCGGAATCACGCTCCACGACATCATCGACGACCGCTTCGCCCGAAAGGCGGTTGAGAAAGGCGCGGACGGGATCATCGCCGTCGCGGCCGGTGCGGGCGGGCACGCGGGACGCTGGTCTCCTTTCGCGCTGATCCAGGAAATCCGCACCTGGTTCGACGGGCCGCTGATCCTCTCCGGCGCGATCGCCAACGGCGGATCGGTCCTCGCCGCGCAGGCGGCGGGCGCCGACTTCGCCTATGTCGGCTCACCCTTCATCGCTACCGAGGAGGCGAACGCGCCGGACGAATACAAGCAGGGCATCGTCGAGAGCGGCGCGGCGGACATCGTCTACACAGACCTCTTCACGGGGGTTCACGGCAATTACCTGCGCGGTTCGATCGTTCGTGCGGGTCTCGATCCCGATAACCTGGCGGGTGTTGACCCCACTGCCATGAAGTTCGGCTCCGAAGGCTCGGCCAAGGCTAAGGCGTGGAAGGATATCTGGGGCTCGGGTCAGGGAATCGGCGTGATCGACCGCGTGCGGCCCGCGGCAGAATATGTGGACCTGCTCGCCGCTCAATATGCGGAGGCCAAGTCACGCCTCTGCGCCTGATGACCGGCCGCCACCGTCAGGACCCGCCGGAGCTCAGCCAGTACATGCGATACGGAATGTAGCTCTCCGCATTCACTCCGAAGTTCAGGAACACGAACAGGATCGCGCCGAGATAGAGGAAGATCGCCGCCATCGGGAGCACCGGCGTGCCTTTCTGGGAGACGTAGGGGACCATCGACAGGACGAAAATCTGCAGCGGGAACAAGTAGATGAGCGTGCGATCCAGAGCGGTGGAGGTCGGATAAAGGATGGCGACAGCGATCGCGGCCAAGGCGAACAGCGAATAGTTGCGCCAGAGGCTGCGCTCATGATCCGGCAGCGGAATCCTTTTCCGAATAGTCACCAGGTAAAGCACTGCGGCGATGGCGCTCATGGCTACGCGGTAGATCAGCCCCGACGATTGGACTGTCTCGTTCAAGTAGCGCGCCGAATACATCGCAAGCGGCGATCCGAGCGTGAACCAGCCCAGAATTCCGATGGCCGCGAAGATGAGGAGCGCCTGGAACCTCGTCCTTGCGAAGGAAAGCCCGGCGAATGGGAGCGTGAGGATCGCGCTCGAGTGAAACAGAGTCGCGAGTGCGGTCCAGCCGAGGAAAGCGCGGGTCCTTCGCTCCAGAAGAGCGACGAGCGCAAGGAATACGAAGCCCAATGCCGTCGCCTGACGGGTCGCGCTCATCGCGATGACCACGATCAGGTACGGGGCGGCTACCGCGACGGCGAGCCAGGGATTCGGGAGCCTTCTTGCAAAGGTGAAAAGGCCCCATGTGAAGATGGCCGCACAAATGAGGTTCAGCGACCAATATTGCAGGCCGACCGTCCTCAGCAGGAACATCAAGGTGTAGAAGCCGGCGTCGCCGTTATGAACGGTAATTAGGTCGCCGAGCGTCAGATGTTGCGCGGCATTCCATTGCCGCAGGTAATTCGGCCAATCGGTGCCGGTCTGATACCGGAGGCCCAGCATAATGGTCACGACGAAGGCGCCGAACAGCAGCGCGACCCCGAGCGGCTTCGACCACCGATAGTCCGGTCGGGTGAGGAAGGCGGCTAGGGCGAAAAAGCCGAACAATGCCCAATATGGCCACATGAGCGCCGCCTAGCCGATGCTCAGCCGTGGGTGGAAGATCGGACGCTGCTTCATTTCTTGCGCGCCACGCGGAGGAGCAGTTCCTCCCAACGGTCGACGACCGGATCCAGCGAATATCCGGCGACGCTGGCGGGACCCGCTTGGCCGAGGCGCGAGCGCAATTCCTGATCTCCCATCATTCGGGCCAATCCGCGGACAAGGGCCTCGGAGCGGTCCGGTCCAGTTACGAGGAGGCCGTTCACTTCATCGCGGATGATCTCGTTCGTCCCGGGACAATCCGCGAAGCCGACGGCGGGGATCCCCGCCGCTAGTGCCTCGGCTGTAGCGAGACCGAAGCTCTCATAAGACGAAGGGACGACGAATAGGTCGGCTGCTGCATATTCCGGCGCGACGTCGGCTATTGTCCCGGCGAACGTGACGCAGGCACCGACGCCGGTATTCCTTGCCTGGGCCTCCAGCGCCTCGCGTCGAGGTCCGTCGCCGACAATTCGAAGGCTCCAGTCCGGAAATCGCTCCGCGAGCTCGGCAAAGGCCTCGATCAGAATGTGATGTCCTTTTTCCTGGCGCAGGCCACCGACGGAAAGGAGGACGTGAGAGCCGGACGAATCTCGACGGGTGACTGGGTTGGACGAGAGGACAGGATTGGGAATGACGGTCATGCGTGCGGCGATTGCAGGCGGGAAGCCGGCGCGTACCCGGTCCGATGTCGCGGTGAAGGCCGCGATCAGCCCGGCCGTTGCGCGAACGAGCGCGCCTTGGAGGCGATTGGCGCGATAGTGGTCGAACACCGTGTGCTCGCTCGCGACGACCGGGGTACCTGTGCCCATCGCCGCAAGGCCGAGCGGGACGAAGGCGCTATGCATGAAACCGATCGCGACATCCGGCCGGCTCTTGCGGAGCAGCGCTCGCAGGGCCGCCGCCTGTCGCAGGAGGTCCACCGGACCGCTGCTCCGACTTACCTTGCCAATGCCGAGGTGCAGGCGAGCCACTCTCGGATCGAGCGCATAGAAATCGCTCGACCCGGGGGGGTCAAAGCTCGCGATTTCAACATCGTGGCCACGTTCCGCCAGCTCCCCCGCCACAGCGCAAAGCACTCGCTCCGCGCCTCCGGCCCCGGCGAGCGACTTGATGACGAACAACAGGCGCAAGTTCAGTCGGCCGCCTTTCGCCCGCATGCGACCCAATAAGGAGGCGCCTCGCGGAATCGGACATCGACGAGGCCGCACCGGCGCGTCATCTGCTCGATCTCACTGCGCGTGAACCTTTGCTCCAGCCGGGTCCCGAACCGATCGAGTGCGTCGGTGCGCATGCTGTAAAAGCTGCGGTCGCGGTAGAAGCTCAGCGGAAAATGGCCCACGTCAAAGCCGCGGCGCT
>DASVXR010000062.1:0-9500 GCA_036392595.1 Sphingomicrobium sp. | reverse complement strand
TGCGCGGGCCGCCGAACGGCAGCGGCGGCGGCGGCCGGCGGTCGCGGCGCGGGATCTGCGCCTGGTAGGCGACGCCGCAATGATCGACGCAATAGGGAAAGCCCGGATTGGCGGGCTCGCCGCAGAAATGGAAATCGGGCTCGCCGGGATGGCCGATCGGCCATTTGCAGATCTTCTCGTTGAGGTCGAGCAGGCCGGTCTTGCCGGCGACCTCGGGGCTCGGCTTGGCCGGCACCAGCCGGCGCGGCGGCGCCGGCGGGATCGGCTGCTGCTGCTCGCCGGGGGCCTGGCGGATGAAGCCGCCCGGCCCGATCGAACGGAACTGCATTTCCGACGGGAGCGGGTTGTGCGCCGAGGGAGCATGAGGCGCGGCACGATCGTGGCGCGCGGCCGGAGCCTCGGCCTTGGGCGTCGCCTTCGCCGGAGCGGCAGCGGCGGGGGCAGCAGCCGCGGGCTTCTTCGTCTCCTTCTCCTCGCCGGGCTTGACCGGGGAGGGGCGCTGCTCGAGGCCGAGCCGGTGCGCCTTGCCGATCACGGCATTGCGGCTCACTCCGCCGAGCTCGTCGGCGATCTGGCTGGCGGTGGCGCCTTCGTGCCACATCTTCTTCAGGCGCTCGATGCGCTCTTCGGTCCACGACATTTGTTCGTTCTGCTCCGCTTCTCCCGAGCTTGCAGCCTGGCCCTGCGGCCGATAGGCGGCTCGGTATGAACGACCAGTCCCTCAATTGGGTGCGCCATGCGCCGGGCGAGCCGGTGCTGGTCGGCATCAATAAGGGAGGCCTCAAGACCCTCTATATCAAGGAGGTGCGCCGGTTCTTCAAGGTCCAGATGCAGACCGTCTGGGCGCCAGCGATCACGACGCTCCTTTATCTGGTCATCTTCACGGTGGCGTTGGGGCGCGGGGGGCGGACGGTCCTGGTGGCGCCGGGCGTCCAGAGTCCCTTCGCGAACTTCATCGCTCCGGGCCTGATCGTCATGGCGATGATCCAGAACGCCTTCGCCAATTCGAGCTTCTCGCTGCTCGTCGGCAAGATCCAGGGGAATATCGTCGATTATCTGATGCCTCCGCTGTCGACCGGAGAGCTGATCGCGGGGCTGGTCGGCGCATCCGTCACCCGCGCGTTCCTGGTCGGGTTCGCGGTTTGGGCGGTGATGCTCTTCTGGCCGGGAGTGTCGGTCGACGTGCGGCGCCCCGACCTGGTGCTCTATTTCGGGCTGATGGGGTCGCTGCTGCTGTCGTTCCTCGGGCTGCTCACATCCATTTGGGCGGACAAGTTCGATCATGCGGCGGCCGTGACCAATTTTGTCGTGACGCCGCTCGCGCTGCTCAGCGGCACCTTCTATTCGGTCCACCAGCTCTCGCCGACCTTCCAGAAGATCAGCCACGCCAATCCGATCTTCTACGTCATCTCGGGCTTCCGCGCGGGCTTCCTCGGAGTCAGCGATTCACCGCTGTGGATCGGCGGGATCGCGCTCCTGCTGCTGAATATCGCGCTGTGGGCGATCTGCTACGCGGTCCTGAAGAGCGGCTGGAAGATCAAGAACTGAGCGTTCGTCGGCGGATTCGCCGAACTTCACTTCGCTCTTCTCCTGCTGTCGAGATCGACCACCTGGCCGTCGGACAGGATCTTCCCGATTTCCTCGGCGAGGTCGGACGCTCGGAAGGGCTTTGAAAGACGGGCGACGCCGGGCTGGTGACCGGCAATCCGGGCATAGCCGGTAATCAGCACCGCCTTGAGGTCGGGGCGAACCTCGCGGGCCTTGTCGATCAGCTCGCTCCCGCGCAGGCCGGGCATCAGATAGTCGGTCACGATCAGCTCAATGTCCGCGCGTTCTTCGAGCAGAGTGAGCGCCGTCGAGGCCGAGACCGCCTCGAGCACCTCGTGGCCGAGCTCGCGAAGCATGTCGGCGGTGGCTCGGCGGACAAGGTCTTCATCGTCGACGAGGAGAATGACGGTGCTTCGGGGCTGCGGCGGCACTTCCGCCTCCGGCGCGGACAGCGGGTCGGCGGCTCCTTCGACGGCCGGCAGCCAGATTTCCGCCGTGGTTCCTTCTCCCGGATTGCTGACCAGCCGGAGCGTCCCGCCCGACTGCGCGGCGAGGCCGTGCACCATCGAGAGGCCGAGGCCCGTTCCCTCGCCAGGCCCCTTGGTGGTGAAGAAGGGTTCGATTGCCCGCTGGATCGTTTCCTCGTCCATTCCGGTTCCGGTGTCGCTGACCGCGAGCCGAACATATGGACCCGCCGGGAGCTGTCCGATTTGGCCCTCGGAAAGCTCGCGCTGACTGACTTCGATGTCGAGCGTTCCTCCGCCCGACATCGCGTCGGACGCGTTCACGGCAAGGTTCAGGACCGCGAGCTCCAGCTGGTTGGGGTCGATCCTCGCCGCCGGCAGCGCGTCCTCGATCCTTGCCTCCACCCTCACGTGCGAGCCGATCGAGCTCTGGATGAGATCCTGGATTCCGCGCACCAGCTCGCCGACGTTGATGGCGCGAGCCTCGAGGTGCTGCCGGCGGGCGAAGCTCAGCAGGCGCTGGACCAGGGTCGCGGCTCGCTCAGACGCGTCCAGCGCGCCTGTGATCAGCCGCCGCGCTCGCGGGTCATCGGAGAACCGGCGGTGGAGCAAGTCGAGCGCGCCGACGATCGGGGTCAGCAGATTGTTGAAGTCATGGGCGACGCCGCCGGTCAGCTGACCGAGCGTTTCGAGCTTGGCCATTTCATGCATCCGCGCCTGCGCCTCGGCGAGCCTCTGCTGATCGCGCAGCCGCTCGGTCACGTCGTAGACGAACTGGTATGCGCCGATGCGCTCGCCGCGCTCGTTGCGAAGCGTGTTGAACTTCATTTCATAGAATCGGCGGTCGCGGCCCGGATCGCCGAATTCGCCGATCTTCGTGAATTCCTCGCCGGCAAGTGCGCGTCCCCAAACCTCCTGCACCGCCTGCCGATGCTCGGGCATGTGGGAGATCACATCGAGCATGGATTGGCCGACCTCGGGCCGCACCCCGAAGATCCGCTCGAACTCGTCCTTCGCGGCGCGGTTGATCGCAAGCCAGCGGTAGCCAAGGTCGGCGACCTGGACGAAAGCATCCGTGCCTTCGACGATGTCGGCAAGAAGCTTTCTCTCCGCCAGCGCTTCGGCGAAACGGCGGCCAAGCTTCTCATTGGCTTCACGCAGCCGCGCCTCGCTCCTCGCAAGGCGCGCGCGTTCCTGGGACAGTTCGCGTTCGCGGACGCCCAGCTTGGCAATATAATCCTCGGCCTCATGCTGCCGCGCCCTGGCGCGCAGCGCGGAGCGCGCGGCGGACACCAAGGTGCCGGGGAAGAAGGGCCGTTCGAGGATCGTCGTATTGCCGAGCGAGGCTGCGAGATTCGCCTGGAGGACGGCGTTGCCGTTGCGCTTGGTGAGCAGAACGACCGGCAGGTCGGACCAGGGCGGCTGGTGCTTCAGCCAGTCGATGAGCCCCTCCAGCTCGGAGCCGCCGAAAGCTTCCTCGGTGACGACGATCACTCCAGCCCTACGCTCGTCGAGGGCGGCGATGAGATCTTCCGCGCCGCCGCACTCGAGGCAGTTGATGGATGCCTTGCGCAGGATGTCCGCGATGACCGACGAATCGCGCCCGGCCGGCGCAAGGACTCCGATCGTCTGCGGCATCGCGGGCGCTACATCCGATCCTGCAGCAGCTCGCCTTCGCTGCCGACGAAAGTGGGAACGCCCGTCATCACGCCCGAGAAATGCCGCAGCGGCTCGCCCACTCGCAATCCGTCCCGGTCGATCCTGTACTCGCGAATGGATGCTTCATGGCCCCCCGTCCGTTTCTTCACAACGGAGATGGCACGCTTGAGCTCCCCGAAGGCCTCGAAGAAGCGGAGCAGAAGAACGGCATCCGAAAGATAGGTGAGGTCGACGGGAGATTGCATGTGCCCGACCAGCCCGTGCTGCGCCAGGACGAGGAAGGTCACGATGCCCTGCTGATTGAGATAGGTCAGAAGCTCATGCATCTGGAGGAGCAGGAATTGCTCTTCCGGCATCGCATTCTGGTAGCCCGACAGGCTGTCGAGCGCGACCATCGAGACGCCGCGCTCCTCGACATGGCCGCGAATGATGTTGGAGAGCTCGCCGGGCGAAAGCTCGGCCGGATCCACCTGGAGGAAGGTGAAGCGGTCGCCGTGCTGCGCGAAATCCATTCCGAGGCCTTCGGCGCGGCGGAAGAAGTTGCGCCGGGTCTCATCGAAGCTGATGAACAAAGCGCGTTCGCCGCCGGCGAGCGCCTTCATCATATATTGCATGGCGAGCGTCGACTTGCCCGAGCCGGCGGGACCCATGATGAGCGTGCTCGTTCCGCTGTCGACTCCGCCGCCGAGCAGGCGGTCGAGCTCTTCGACTCCGCTGATTGCGGTTCCCTGATCGTCAAACTCCCGATTGTGCTCGCTCGCGACGAGACGCGGGAAGACTTCAAGCCCGCCGGTGCGGATGATATAATCGTGCGACCCGCTGCGGAAGTCGCGTCCTCGCATCTTGAACACTCGAAGGCGCCGTCTCTCGGCACCGTAAATGGCAATCGTCTGGTCGAGCCGGACGACTCCGTGAACCAGGCTGTGGAGATTGGCGTCGTCCATCTCCTCAGTGAGATCGTCGACGAACACCGTCGTGCAGCCGCGCTGATGGAAGAAGTGCTTCAGAGCGAGCACCTGGCGCCGGTATCGAAGCGCGCCGCCGGCGAGCAGCCGAATGTCGGACAAGCTGTCGAAGACGACGCAGGTTGGCTTCACCTTCTCCACTTCGTCCATGACGAACTGCACGGTTTCGCCGAGCTCCAGGTCTGAAGAATAGACGACCGACTGGTGCTGCGAAGAATCGAGGCTGAGCTCGGGGGGAATGAGCTCGTAAATGCCGATCCCGTCGAGCGACCAGCCGTGGGTCTTCGCGCTCTGCACGAGCTCGTCACGGCCTTCCGAAAGCGTCACGTAAAGTGTCGTCTCGCCGCGGCCGCGCGCCGCCATGAGGAATTGTAGCGCCAAGGTCGTCTTGCCCGATCCGGGGCGGCCTTCGAGCAGATGAACGCGGCCGTGCGCATATCCGCCGGCGAGAATCTCATCGAGCGCCTTGCTTCCCGTGGGGACACCTGGAGTGTCGGGCCGGGGTTCTTGCTTACGTGGCATTATACCTCCACACGGGACGACCTTCGCCCCGGAAAAGCCTCGGCGTTTCCCCGGCCTTCGGCATGAATGAGCCCCGCGCCCCGGGGCTGTTCCCGGTGCCGCTAGACCGTCGAAATAATTAAGTCTGCCCACTTGTGCACATAACTGGAAAGTGCTCTGGCGGAGACGAGCGGGAGACGCACCATGCACGCCAGCATCGACCAGGTCGCGATTGCGGCCAACGACCTCGGCAACAATCTGCTGCGCGAACTTCGACCGGTCGACGCCGCAATCATCATCCCGTCGTTGCAGCACTGGGAAGGCCAGCGCGGCGAAATCCTGTACGAGCCGGGCGACAACGTCACCGAGGTCTATTTTCCCTGCGGTCCGGCGATGATCTCCTACCTCGTCGTGCTGCAGGAGGGCCGCACCGCGGAGACCGCGCTGGTCGGTCGGGAAGGCGCCGTCGGAGGCATTGTCAGCCATGGCCGGCTGCCGGCCTTCGCCCGCGCCGAAGTCCAGTTCCCCGGCCCGTTCCTGCGCATGTCGGTCGCCGAGCTCGAGGATGCGAAACAGCGCTCCAGCACGATCGAATATCTTTTCGCGCGGTACGCCGATTGCCTCATGGCCCAGATCTTTCAGGCAGTCGCCTGCAACGCCGCGCACACCATCGAGCAGCGGACGGCGAAATGGCTGCTCGCGGCGATGGAGCGGACGGGGACGCCTTTGATCCCCCTCACCCAGGAGCAGCTGGCGGCGATGCTTGGAGTTGGACGAAGCTACATCAGCCGAGTGATCGCCTCGTTCAAGGGCCGCAAGGTGATCGAGACCCGCCGCGGTTCGCTGGCCGTCACGGACCTGGATCAGCTGAAGAGCATCGCATGCGGATGCAACGAATGCGTCCGGCGCCACTTCGAGGAAGTGCTCAGCGGAGTCTATCCGTGCGAGGACGAGCTGCTCGTCGCTTGAGCCGGGCCGCTGCTCGCTGACCTGCCGGTCGGTGCAGCCCCAAGATCAAGAACTGATATTTTTTTGGGGCCGCTCATCCAGCAGCGGTGCGCGCAACGTCTAAGCTCCGTAAACATCAGGGAGTTTCGACATGCCTCTGACTGAAATGGTCGTCATGGTCTCGATCGTCGCCGCGATCGCGCTCGGCTGCATAGCTCTGTTCCGGCTGGTGGCGACGATGATCACCCACCGGACCATACGCAAGGCGGTCGAGACCAATCCGCAGCTCGCCGAGAACCTGCTCCAGAAGCTTACCGCGCCGCGGGAGAGCTCGGGCGACGACCGGCTGGCCATCATCCTCATTGCGATCGGCATCGCGATGGCGGCCGCTCCGGTGATCGCCATCGACGATCCCGGAATCGTGCGCCTCGCCGTTGCCGCGGCGCTGTTCCCGCTCCTGGTGGGCGGCGCGTTGTGGCTGCGTTTCCGGGCCGAGCGGGCGAAGCGGCGTGACGGCGGCGAATGACGAGGACCTCGCACTGTCGCGCCGCGCTGCAGGCGGTGACACGGTCGCCTTCGCGATGCTCGTCGAGAAGCATGAGCGGCCGCTCAGGGCGTTCCTCACGCGGACGTTCGGGAGCGACGCCGCCGACGACATCGCGCAGGACGCATTCCTCAAGGCGTGGAAGGCCGCAGGGCAATATGACGGCCGCGCGCGCTATTCGACCTGGCTCACGCGGATCGCCTGGCGCTGCCGCCTCGATTCGCCCCGCCGGCACCGAGCGGAGCTTGCCGATGAGCCGCCTTCAGAGTCGGGCGCCGGGCTTTCCGCGGAGATCGGCGACATGCTCGCGCGGCTGACCGAAGCGGAGCGGGCGTCGCTGGTGCTGTGCGAAGGGCATGGCTGGACGCACGTTGAGGCCGCGGATTTGCTCGGCCTGCCGCTGGGCACGCTGAAGTCGACTGTCGCGCGCGCGAAGGCCAAATGCCGGCAGATGTGGGAAGGAGCCGACCATGGCTGACGAGTTCGACCGTTTCCTGTCCTCGGCCCTTGCTCCGGAGGAGCGCGAGGCAGATCGGGCGTTCGTTGCGCGGGTGCAGGCTGCCGTTGCGCTCGACGCTGCATTTCACGCGGAGCGTCGCGCGGCGCTCCGCACTGCGGCGATCCAGACGGTGGCGCTGTTCGCGGTTGCGGCGGGGCTGGTGTTGCTGGGGCGAGCCGCGCCGGTCGCGGACTTTTTCGCCGAATCACCCGCCGTCGTGCTTGCGGCGCTCCTGTCAGGATTCGGTCTTCTGGTGATCCTGTTCGGCTCGCAATCAAGTCACACAAGTGCGGGCCAAATGTTCAGTGCCAGCCATTTCAACGACTTAGCGCGTTTACGAAGTTGAACGGCTCATAACGGCCGCGTTCAGACCTGAATCAACCGAATCGGCGCACAACTCACGCATCAACCACGTGCTCAAAGAGGAGAGCCGTTATGCGTAAGTTTGTTATTTCCCTTGCTGCCGCTGGTGCGGCTCTCGCTTTCGCGACGCCCGCCGCCGCGCAGTTCTTCCCGGGCCAGCCCTATGGCGGTTACGGCCAGCCCTATGGCTACAACGGCTATGGCTACAACAATTACGGCCAGGTCCGTTCGCTCCAGTTCCGCATCGATGCCGTCGAGCGTCAGATCAACTTCCTCGATCGCCGTGACCGCATTCGCGATCGCGACGCGGATCACCTCCGCCGCGAGGCCGACAATCTCGAGCGCCGGTTGCACATCGCCGCTCGCTACGGCCTGAACCCGTACGAAGCGAATGACATCAACGTTCGGGTCGCACGCCTCGAGCAGCGCGTGCAGTTCGCGATGAACAACCGCTGGGGCCGCTACGGCTATGGCTATGGCAACGGCTATTACGGCGACCGTGACCGCGATCACGACCGTGACGACCGCTGGGACCGTGACGACGACTAAATCGCTTCAGCAAGCCTGAACGAGAGGAAAGCGCTCCGGGGGTGACACTCCGGGGCGCTTTTTCTATAGCGCCACCGCGGCCCGGGGCCGCTCCAACGAACAGCTCAGGGAGCCGCCTTCAATGGCCATTACGCCGCTCATGCCCGTTTACCCGCGTTCGCCGGTGCGCCCGGTGCGCGGAGAGGGAGTCTATCTCTTCGGCGAGCAGGGCGAGCGCTACCTCGATTTCGCCGCCGGCATTGCGGTCAACCTGCTGGGCCATGGGCATCCCTATCTGACCAGGGCGATCCAGGAGCAGGCGGCGACGCTGATGCACGTGTCGAACCTTTACGGGTCGCCACAGGGCGAGGCGCTCGCTCAGCGGCTATGCGACCTGACCTTCGCCGACACGGTCTTCTTCACCAACTCGGGCGCGGAAGCCGTCGAATGCTCGATCAAGACCGCGCGGCGCTACCATTATGCGAAGGGCAACGCGCACAAGCACAACCTCATCACCTTCTCCAACGCCTTCCATGGGCGGACGATGGCCACGATCAGCGCGACCGACCAGGCGAAGCTGCGCGACGGGTTTGCGCCGCTGCTGACGGGCTTCAAGGTGGTCGAGTTCAACGATCTCGACGCGGCCCTGGCGGCCGTGGACGAGAATACGGCGGGTTTCCTGGTCGAGCCGATCCAGGGCGAGGGCGGAATCCGGCCGGCGACGCACGAGTTCCTCTCCGGGCTTCGCGCCGCCTGCGACGAGCATGACCTTTGCCTGGTCTTCGACGAAGTGCAGTGCGGGGTCGCGCGCACCGGCACGCTGTTCGCCTACGAGCAGTACGGGCTGGAGCCGGACATCATGGCCGTTGCGAAGGGCATCGGCGGCGGCTTCCCGATGGGCGCATGCCTCGCCACCGAGAAGGCCGCGGCTGGGATGGTGATCGGGACTCACGGTTCGACCTTCGGGGGCAATCCGCTGGCGA
The DNA here is from genome assembly GCA_036392595.1 of Sphingomicrobium sp. Taxonomy (GTDB): domain Bacteria; phylum Pseudomonadota; class Alphaproteobacteria; order Sphingomonadales; family Sphingomonadaceae; genus Sphingomicrobium. The sequence continues at coordinate 498 of DASVXR010000062.1, read as the reverse complement.
TGGCCGCGGGTCAGGCAGTGCTGGACGTGGTCGCGAACGAGGAGTTCCTCGCGCAGGTGCGCCTCAAGGGCGAGCGGCTGCGCTCGGCGCTGGAGCAGATGATCCCGAACCACGATCATCTGTTCGAGAGCGTTCGCGGAGTGGGGCTGATGCTCGGCGTCCGTATGAAGGCCGACAGCCGTGCTTTCGTGAATTACCTCCGCACCAAGGGCATCCTGACCGTCAGCGCGGGCGAGAATGTCGTCCGAGTGCTCCCGCCGCTGGTCATCGAGGAAGAGCATATCCGCGAGTTCGTCGACGGCCTGTCAGCGGCGGCTGCGGAATATGAGGCGCCGGCGGCGGCGGCTTGACCATCAACGCAACAGCAGAACATCGTTCGTCCTGAGCGGAGGCCGATTTATCGGCCGTAGTCGAAGGGCGCAGGCAGGACGCTGATGCATTTCTGGGTCTATCTCCTGCGCTGCAGCGACGGCTCCTACTACGCCGGGCACTCCGATA
>DASVXR010000061.1:0-4019 GCA_036392595.1 Sphingomicrobium sp. | reverse complement strand
CGGAGATGACGGAGCCGACGGGGACGTCCGGCCGGGCGATCAGCTCATAGGCGCCAGCGCGCAGGATCGCGCGCATCGGCCGGTCCAGACGCTCGAGGGTCCAGCCTTCTGCCAGCCGTTCGCCGATCAGCCTATCGATCTCGTCACGCCGCGCGTCAGCGCCGGTGACGATGTCATCGAAGAAGTCACGCTCGGCCGCATGATAGTGCGCGTCCTCGATCACTGCCCCGAGGCGATGATCGTGGAATTCCTTCAGAAGACGAGGCAACGGCGTACCCTCCATCTCCTGCTGGTAGAGCGCCTGGACCGCGGCGAGGCGCGCGGCGGAACGCGAACGGGAACGAGTCTGGGTCATGAAGCCGCGGCACTAGCCTTGGCGTCTGCCGCAAGGAAGGGCTCGAGTGCGCGCGCCACGCCGTCGGGCGCTTCCCACGGCGCGAAATGTCCGGCGTCGGGCAGCCGGACGATCGTGAGCTCGTCGACCAGCTTGTCGAGACCGTCGAGCTGCACCGGCAGCAGCGCCGTGTCATTCATGCCCCAGATGACCAGCGTTGGGACCTTCACCTTCGGGAACGGGCGGAGAAGCCAGTCGGGCAGCGGGACCGTCACTCCTGGCGGCGGGACGACCACCTTGGAGCCGCGATACCAGTTGAGCATCGCCGCAAAGCCGCCCGGTTGCGACCATTCGGCGATATATTGCTGCTTCTCGGATTCCGGGATGGCGTTGAGATCGACATGCCGCGTGAAAGTCTTCTCGAAGAATTGGTCGTAGCCCATCGCCTGGACGGCATGTTCGAAGCCCGGCGTTCTAAACGCCGTGATGTACTGCGACGCGGCGCGCTGGTCCTCGTCTTCGATGAGGCTCTTCTGGAAGACGACCGGGTGCGGCGAGTTGATGATCGCGAGCCGCGTCAGCCGGTCCGGCCGGCCCAGTGCGGCGCCCCAGGCGATCGCTCCGCCCCAGTCGTGGCCGACGAGCGCGAACTTCTCGACGCCGAGCGCATCGGCGAGCGCGAAAATATCGTCGATGAGCTTGCCCGTCTCATATTCCGCGACATCGGTCGGCCGGTCCGATCCAGCGAAGCCCCGCTGGTCGGGCATGATAAGCCGGAACCCGTCCTGCAGCCGCGGCGCAAGCTCGCGCCACGTGCGGTGCGATTCCGGGAAACCATGGAGCAGGATCACCGGCGGGTTCGCCGGATCGCCCGCAAGCGCGACGTTCAGCGTCACTCCAGTCCTGAGAGGGACGCGCCGGAACTCCGTCACGGGTAGCTGACCGTCGTCGGCTTATCCGGAAGCGGGATGAACTCCTGGTCGTCGCCTGGAGGAAGGGGCATGCGCCCGGCCTTCCAGTCATCCTTCGCCTGGTTGATCCGGTCGCGCGAGGAGGAAACGAAGTTCCAGAACACATACCGCCGGGTCGAAAAGGCGGCGCCGCCCATCAACATCGCCCGCCCGCTGCCCGACAGCAGCGCGGCATGCCCGGGCCGAAGCAGGTAGAGCGTGAACGGGTCGAGCGGCCGGCCGTCGAGCTCGGCCTCTCCGCCGACGAGCATCACGGCCCGCTCGTCGGCTTCCGCATCGATCGGGATCGACCCGCCGCCAAGCTGGATGTCCGCATAGATCGTCGGCGAATGCTGCGGCGTCGCCGCCGTTGCGCCCCAGAGCGTGCCCATCAGCACGCGCGCCGAGGCGCCATTCTCTTCCACCAGCGGCAAGTCACCCTGCGGCACGTGGTCGAACGCGGGATCGATCTCCTCACGACCGTCGGGAAGGGCGAGCCAGGTCTGCATCCCGTAGAGGCTCGGTCCCTGCGCCCGGACGTCTTTCGGCGAACGCTCCGAATGAACGATCCCGCGCCCGGCGGTCATCAGGTTGATCGCTCCAGGCTCGATCACCTGGTGCGATCCGATGCTGTCGCGATGCTCGATGGCGCCTTCGAACAGATAGGTGACCGTGGCGAGGTTGATGTGCGGGTGCGGCCGGACGTCCATGCCCTGTCCCGCCGGCAGTCGCGCCGGCCCGAACTCATCGACGAAGATGAAGGGCCCGACCATGGTCCGCTCGCGGCTCGGCAGCGTCCGGTTCACCTTGAACGCGCCGAGGTCATGCGTAACCGGCGCGATCGTCTGGAGGATGGGGCTTTCGATCGTGGCCATGATCATTCTCCCGGAGCGGTCGCGCGGATCGACAATGCGTGGACTCGGCTCTCCATGAGGTCGCCAAGCGCCGCATAGACCATGCGCTGCCGTTCCACACGGCTCTTTCCGGCGAAATGGGTACTTTCGATCGTCAGGCTGAAGTGGCTCTCGCCCGCCGGATTGTAGCCGCCGTGGCCGACGTGCTGCTCACTGTCGTCGACGAGCTCGATCCGCGTGGGCGAAAGCGCTGAATTGAGCCTGCGGAGCATTTCGGCGGCGACCGGACCGGTTCCTTGGGCAGTCATCTCCCCTATATAGAAAGGTTCGATGGCGACGAAACAAGGCAAGATGCACGGGCGAGTCGAAGGGGCGAGGGCGCATTGCGCCGTCCCCGGCTGCAGCGAGCCTGGCGAATATAAGGCGCCGCTGCAGGCCGCCAACTTCGACGGGCCGGGCGCGTGGCGCTTCCTGTGCCTCGAGCACGTCCGCGAGCACAACGCCAAGTACAATTACTTCGACGGCATGAGCCCCGAGGAGATACAGGAAGCGCAGGGCCCGCTCGCCGGCTGGGAACGGCCGAGCCGCCGCTTTGCCGCGAACGGCGCCGACCCGCCTCCGGCGTGGAGCGACTTCGCCGATCCTCTGGACGCCATCTCGACGCGCTTCCGCCGCTTCCGCGACCGCAAGGCGTCGCGGTTCACCCGGGGCGAGCGGCGGGCATTATCGGTGCTAGGCCTCGGCGAAGACGCCGACCGCCACTCGGTTCGCCAGCGCTATTCGACGCTGGTGCGGCGCTATCATCCCGACAAGAACGGCGGCGACCGCAGCCACGAAGGCCGCCTCGGCGAGGTGATCGAAGCCTATCAGCTGCTGAGGAAGTCGGCCGCCTTCGCCTAATCCCGGTCCGGGGCGCCCAATGGGAAGAGCGGACGATAAGGGCGCGCTTCTTCGACGCAGCGCGAAACCGCAGGGTGCGCGAGCAGGGCCGCACGATACGCCTTCAGTTGCGGCCGCGTCTCGCCGATCGGCTCGACCCAGTCGGCATAGAACAAGGCCGGCGCCGCCGCGCAGTCCGCAAGCGTGAACTTCTCGCCTACGGCCCACGGGTCGCCGAGCTGCCCCTCGATCCAGTCGTAGGCCGTAATGAGATCCTTCCGGGCTTGCTCCGCACCGTAGGGATCCTTGCTGTCTTCCGGGCGCAGCGCCTCCGCCACGATCCTCGACATATTGTTCATGACATAGAGGTCGAAGAAGCGATCGAGGAAGCGGACGCGCTGCTCGAGCTCGCCGGCGGGGATCCAGTCGTTGGGGCCACGATAGTGGGCGTAGAGATAGTCGATGATCGGCGTCGTCTCGATGAGCGGCTCGCCATCGTCCACCAGCACGGGAAACTTGCCGAACGGCCAGTACCGCAACAGCTCGCCAAAGTTCTCCGGATGCTCCTGGTCGAGCATCCGATATTCGAACTCGGTCCCGTCAGCGTAGAGGGCGATCAGAACCTTCCAGCAATATGACGCGAAAGGGTGCGCGTAGAGCTGGAGGCTCACCAGGCCCCCGCCTTCATCTTCTCGCGCAGCTCGAGCGTCGCCTCGCTCGGCGGCCTCGTCTCGAAGCTCCCGGTGGCGACTTCCCCGGCCGGCTCGTAGGTCGTGATGATCACGCCGGAGTCCGCGACGAAATGGTCGACCAGCTTCAGCGTGCCGGGTTTCTGTGAGCGATCGAAGATGCGCTTCCCGTCGCCGAGGAGAACCGGGAACGTCATCAGCATCAGCCGGTCGATCAGCCGGGCGGAGAGCAACGGCGGATAGAGCGTACTGCTTCCCTGGATGAGCAGGTCGCGACCCTCGCTCCGCTTCAGCTCCGCGACGGCCTCGGCAG
>DASVXR010000060.1:0-2238 GCA_036392595.1 Sphingomicrobium sp. | reverse complement strand
GATCTTCACCGGCCCGATCTGGCTGATCGCCGTCGCCGGGAAGATCGTCGAGCCATCCGCCCTCAGCACGTTCGCAGCGAGATATTCGAAGCGCGCGCCCTTGAAACGCTCGAGCCGGCAAGGGACCCGCGTCGTATATTTCCCGCACCCGCCATTCTGCATCCGCAGCAGCTCGGCGCTGCCCTTGTCGAACTCATGGTTGCCGACGGACGCGAGCTCCAGTCCCATGAGGTTCATCGCATCGACCGTGGCCTCATCGAGGAAATAAGCCGAGGTCAGGGGCGAGGCGCCGATGAGATCGCCCGCCGCGACGGTGATCGTGAAGTGATGCCCAGCGCGCATCTTCCTGAGCTCCGCGCCCATGAACGCCGCACCCCCGAGCCGCGCGCTCGCGAACTGGTCGTGCGCCATTTCGAAGCGCACCGGCGCTTCCGACGGGTCGAGATTCCCGTGGAAATCGTTGAGAGCGAGGATCTGGACTTCGATCGCCGAGGCCGGCTGCGCGGGGCGCGATCCGGGAACGGCTGTGCAGGCCGCCGCGAGAAACGCCGCAGCGGCGGGAAAGAACTTGCGCAGCATCAGCGGGCGCTCTCCGGCGGCAGCGGTTGCGGCTCCGAATAGATGTCGTTGAGGTAAGCTGCGAGGCGAATGCCCGCCTGCTTCAGCCGCTGCTCGACGAGCGGCGTGAACTTGTACAAATAGGAATAGGACAGGTCAGGCAGGGGCGCCTCACCCTTCTTCCGTTTCTTTCCGGTCGCTTTCTTCACCGGCGGGATCGCCGCATAGATTCGCTCGCGATACTCGGCGCTCTCGCTGATCCAGTCGCGCGGGTTGATGTCCCACCAGGTGATGAGGTCGCGGTCGGAGATGTGCCGCTCGAGCTTCGCCGCCATCTCCGTGAAGGACAATTGCTCGTCGTCGATCAGCTGCGAGTCCCAGACCGCGTGAAGATTCGTCGGCTTGCCGAACCAGCTCACCTTGATCTCGTTGCCGCCGCGGTCGCAGCATTTGCCCACGTGTAGCGGCTGGTGAAGGTCCCCGACGAGGTGGACGATGAAGCGGAGCGCGAGCTGCTTGTCGGCGAGGCTCGACTTCGCGTCCCTGAGGACAGCCCTGAAGTGCGCCAGCGCTTCCAGCGCGTCCCCTTCGGGCGGTGCGTGGTCGTAGATGATCCCGTTGAGCGTGACATAGTGCCAGGGCGTAGCCGTTTTCTGCCAGAACTCTCCCGGCGCGGCGCGCATCTCGTCGGGCCAGTTCGCTGCCTCGTCGAGGCTCTCGCCATAGCCCAGAAGCTCGCGGACGTGCGCTCGAGCGAGGCCGCTCAACTGCGTGTCGGCAATCGCGGCGACCACGCGATGGCCGGTCTTGCCCCAGGCAAGAGCAGGTGAAGGCATAAGCGCAGCGACAGTCGCGACCGCAATGAACAACCGAGCTTTCATGACGTCCCGCTCTCTTGAGATTCGCGCCGACTAGCGCATGCCCCGTGGACGGCCCTAAGGACAAGAGCATGACAGAAGCTGAACTTGTCGCCCTCGCACGCGCCGCGGCGCTCAAGGCCTATGCTCCTTACTCCAGGTTCCATGTGGGCTGTGCCGTCGAATCCGCCGATGGCGAGGTGGTGACCGGCGCCAACATGGAGAATGCCTGCTACCGGCTGGGCCTCTGCGCGGAGCAGAGCGCGCTCACCACCGCCCAGCACGCGTTTGGCCTCGATCGAGTGGCGCGCATAGCGGTCGCTGGCGGCGGAATGGACGACGGCGGGCTGCAGGGCGAGAGTGTCTGCACGCCTTGCGGCGGATGCCGGCAGGCGATCCTCGAGGCGGCGCAGCTAAGTGGAGCCGATGTGGAGATACTTTGTTCGAACGGCGCCGGAGACAGGGTGGAGCGCCGCACCATCGGCGAGCTCCTGCCGCAGGGTTTCGGACCGGCGAACCTCGAAGACGCGCGCCGGGCCTAGCGCAGGCGCTGCACCATCGTTTCGAAAACGGCGGAGTGAAGTGCCTGGACGAACTCGATCCCGGCGAGGAACCCGTCGACCCAGCAGACCAGGCCCTCCACCGCGCTCAGGCCCTCGAACTTGATCCAGACCCGCTCTTCGAGAGTCGGCCGCTCAACGAACTCGACCTTGCAGCCGAAGCGCGTCGCATCATAAGCGCGAACGCGATAGTTGAGCTGGCCGGCGCGTCTCAGGAACACCTGTGCGTTGATATGGATGCGCTCGGCCTTGCGGTCCAGCCG
>DASVXR010000059.1:0-7323 GCA_036392595.1 Sphingomicrobium sp. | reverse complement strand
CGCCTCCTGCGATACGGCCCAGGTCGATCGCAATCATGTCGTCGGAATCTGGGGCGGTCCGCATGCCGGTCTCGACCTGCAGGGCGGACTTGGGGATGCCGAGTTCGACTGCGCGGCGGGAACGATCGACGACCCTCTTTACGCCGGTGCTGACGGGAGCTTTTCGCTCAAGGGCAGCTATCGAGCCGGAGCGCCCGGGCCGGTCAAGGTCGGGCAGATCTTCAGGAGCCAGGGCGCGGTCTATTCGGGCCGGATTGCCTCCGGACCGGGGAAGAATAGCGCACGGGTGATGACCCTCCAGGTCACGCTCGACGACGGGACGAGCCTCGGTCCGTTCACTCTGACCGAGGGCACGCCTCCGCAGCTGACGCGCTGCCTCTAGCCGCCCGCCTGCCAGCTCCGAACGGCGTCGGTCGGCCAGAACAGCATCCAGACGTTGAGCGTCAGATTGTCGCGGATCACGGCTAGCGGCACGAGCTCGAGGATGACGAGCAGGACGAGCGAGGCCCACACGGGCAGCCGGCGCGCGAGAAGGAAGCCGCACACCATCATCGCAATGTCAGACAGCGAGTTGATGACGCTATCGCCGGTGTAGCCGAGCGCCGCCGTGGCGGTCCGGTAGCGGTCGATCACGAAGGGCGTGTTCTCGGTCACCTCCCAGCTCGCCTCGATCAGCAGCGCGGCAACGAGCCGCCATTCGACCGGCCAGCGGCGCGCGACGAGCCACAGGCCCGCGTAGAAGAGCAGCCCGTGCACGATGTGGCTGAAGCTGTACCAGTCGGCGAGCATCTGGCTGGTCTTCGGGCTGTCGCGCCCGCCGACCCACAGCTCGACCGTTCCGCAGGTGCAGATCGGGTTCCGGCCCATCGCCAGGAGGAGAGCCGCGGCGGCTGCGACGATGAGGATTGCCGCGGTCGCGGCCCGGCGTCGGCTGGTCATGCTTCGTCATTGCGAGGAGCGAAGCGACGAAGCAATCCACGGCATTGCTGGATTGCTTCCCCCGGATTGAATCCGGGGTCGCAATGACACATGAAGCGCCATGCTGCGCGCCTACGGACCCGGATGCGACGGGAGGCTGATCGATCCGACAATAGAGCGGATACCGGCGGCGGCGACCTGGATCGATCTCGAAGAACCGACCCAGGAGGAGGAGGCGCTGGTCGAGCGCTGCATTACAGTCGACGTGCCGACGGAAGCGGAAATGTCGGAAATCGAGCCGTCGAGCAGGCTCTATGCGCAGAACGGCACGCTCTACATGACCGTCAGCGTGCTTTTCGGCGTCGTTGACGGGAAGCCCTCGACCACCCCGATCGGCTTCGTCCTCACCGACAAGAGGCTGGTGACGGTGCGCTATGCGACACCCAAGCCGATCCGCACATTCGAAAATCACGCGCGCCGCGAGCCCGAGCTGGTCCGCGATGCAATGACGGTGCTGATCCGCCTCATCGATGCGATCATCGACCGGCTGGCGGACGAGCTTGAGAGCGTAAGCGCCGAGATCGAGCACATCTCCTCCCAGGTCTTCCGCCCCGGCATGGAGGACCGGCGAATTCCCGCGGCGCGCCTCACCGCCATGCTCACCAGCATCGGCCGCGCGCAAACGCTGGTGACGAAGATCCGCTATTCGGCGGTCAGCACGCTTCGGATGTTGAGCTTTCTCGGAGGTTCGCCGCGAATCCACGAGAAGAGCGAGGAGGATGCGCGACACCATGTCGCCAGCCTCACGACCGACGTGACCTCGCTCTCGGAGCATGCGAGCTTCCTCGCCGACAATCTGCAGTTCCTTCTCGACGCATCGCTCGGCCTCATCAGCATCGAGCAGAATGCAGCGATGAAGCTCTTCTCCTGGGCGGCCCTCGTATTCCTTCCGCCAACGCTGATCGCGGGAATTTTCGGCATGAATTTCCATCACATGCCGGAGCTTGACTGGGTTTATGGCTATCCGGCCGCGCTGCTGCTGATCCTCGCGAGCGCCGTTGTTCCGATTCTTTACTTGAAGAAGCGGGGCTGGATCTAAGCCGGTTCTTCCAGCGTAATCACCGGCGGCTCTTCGGCCGCAGCTTCGGCGGCGGCAACAGCTTTGGCGCGGCGCCGGGCGAGCGCCGCATAGGCGAGCGCGAGGTCGCCGGCGACCTCTACCTCTTCGCCATAGTCCTTGCAGAAGGCGGAGGCTCGGGCCTCGGCCGCGCGGCGGCGGAAATATTCGCTGTCGTGGGCCATGCCCGCTTTCCTATTCCCTTGTTGTTTGGGGCTGTTGCCCTCGAGTTCATATCTATTGCTTGCCCGAAAGGATTTCGAGAGGGGCCGCACCGCTCCGGCGCGAGCGGTTCTCGTTTGGGCGCAACGGAACCGCCGCCTGAGCCGTTGTTGCGCGATGGCACTGAATGGCGAAAAGGAAAAAAGCCTACTGGAGCGAGTAGGTTGCCGCGTGTCGGAATGGGTGGCGGATATCTCCGCTCACCCGTTCGCGCAGGTCGGATTCATCGTCATCTGCGTCGCCTGGTTCCTCATCGGCTGGAACGTCAATCTGCTCACTGCCGGCCTGTCGATCATGGCGATCACCCTCACCCAGATGGTCCTCAACCGCCAGAACGAACGTGAAATCGAGGATCGGCGCCGTGACGTGGCGATGCATGCCAAGCTCGACGAGCTGATCGCCGCGACCCGCCTCGCGAAGAACGAATTCGTCGGGATCGAGGAGAAAGAGGAGGAGGAGATCGTCCAGCTCAAGGAGGAAGTGAAGGAAGCGATCGAAGAGAGTCCGGAAGGCAGCAATCCGGTCGTCCGCGAAACGGCGAAGAAGGCGGTCGAGCACGCGACCGAGGAGATCAAGCAAGAAAGCCGAAAGAAGAACGGCCGAAAGGCCTCGAGCAACGGCACAAGGAAGAAACGGGCAGCTTCCGGGCAGCGCTGACCCTTTGCGGGTGCGAGAGCGGGTTGCTAAGGGCTCCCGCGCCCCCATCTAGCGCTTCAAGCCAAGGACGCCATGATCCCCACCGGCCACGACAGCCTCCGCACCCGCTCGACCCTCGACGTCGCGGGCAAGACCTACGCTTATTATTCGCTGGCCAAGGCCGCCGAGCAGCTCGGCGACATTTCGCGCCTGCCCTTCTCGATGAAGGTGCTGCTCGAGAATTTGCTGCGCTTCGAGGACGGCCAAACCGTCACCCGCGACGACCTCCAGGCCATGGTCGACTGGCAGAAGGAGCGCCGGATCGCGCGCGAGATCCAGTACCGGCCGGCGCGCGTACTGATGCAGGACTTCACCGGGGTTCCGGCGGTCGTCGACCTCGCCGCCATGCGCGACGCGATGAAGTCGCTCGGCGGCGACCCGCAGAAAATCAACCCGCTCGTTCCGGTGCACCTCGTCATCGACCATAGCGTGATGGTCGACGAATTCGGCAACCCCAAGGCGTTCGGCAAGAACGTCGAGCTGGAATATCACCGCAACGGCGAGCGCTACGAGTTCCTGAAGTGGGGGAGCCAGGCGTTCGACAATTTCCAGGTCGTTCCGCCGGGCACGGGCATCTGCCACCAGGTAAACCTCGAGCATATCGCCCAGTGCGTCTGGACCGGCGAGGACCAGGAGGGCGAGACGGTGGCCTATCCCGACACGCTCGTCGGGACCGACAGCCACACGACGATGGTCAACGGGCTCGGAGTCCTCGGCTGGGGAGTGGGCGGGATCGAGGCCGAGGCGGCGATGCTCGGCCAACCCGTCTCGATGCTCATTCCCGAAGTCGTCGGATTCCGCCTCGACGGCGAGCTTCGCGAAGGGATCACCGCGACCGATCTGGTGCTGACGGTCACGCAGATGCTCCGCCAGAAGGGCGTCGTCGGGCGCTTCGTCGAATTCCACGGGCCGGGCCTCGACAGCATGACGGTCGCCGACCGAGCGACCATCGCCAACATGGCGCCCGAATATGGAGCGACCTGCGGCTTCTTCCCGATCGACGAGCGGACCTGCGAATATCTGGAGCTGACCGGCAGGGACTCCGACCGGATCGAGCTGGTGAAGGCTTATGCGAAGGCGCAGGGCCTGTGGCGGGACGAATCCACGCCGGAGCCCGTATTCACCGACACGCTCGAGCTCGACATGGGCACGATCGAGCCGTCGCTCGCCGGCCCCAAGCGCCCGCAGGACCGGGTGCTTCTCTCCGAGGTCGACGACCAGTTCAATCAGGAGCTCGACGACACCTACCGGAAGGGAGACGAGCCGCGTGTCTCGGTGGAGGGCGAAAGCTTCGACTTCGGCAACGGCGACGTAGCGATCGCGGCGATCACCAGCTGCACGAACACGTCCAACCCCTCGGTGCTGATCGGCGCTGGCCTCCTCGCCCGCAAGGCGCGCGAGAAGGGCCTCAAGACCAAGCCCTGGGTGAAGACGAGCCTCGCGCCCGGAAGCCAGGTCGTCACCGACTATCTCAACGAAACGGGTCTCAGCGACGACCTCAACGCTTTGGGCTTCGACCTGGTCGGTTATGGCTGCACGACCTGCATCGGCAATTCCGGCCCGCTTCCCGAGCCGATCAGCAAGGCGATCAACGACAACGACCTGGTCGCGGTCAGCGTGCTTTCGGGCAACCGCAACTTCGAGGGCCGCGTGTCGCCCGAATGCCGGGCCAATTACCTGGCCTCACCGCCGTTGGTCGTCGCCTTCGCTCTGAAGGGCACCGTACGTTCGGATATGGTCCGCGAGCCGATCGGCACTGGCAGCAACGGCGAGCCGGTCTACCTCAAAGACATCTGGCCTTCGAACGAGGAGATCAGGAAGCTCATCGACGCCCACGTCCACTCGGACATGTTCCGCAAGCGCTATGCCGACGTCTATCACGGCGACGAGCGCTGGCGCGCGATCGAGGTGACGGGGAGCGCGACCTACAGCTGGCCCGCGCTTTCGACCTATATCCAGAATCCGCCTTACTTCACGGGCATGACGATGACCGCGACCCCGCTCCAGGACATCGTCGATGCCCGAGCACTCGCAGTGTTCGGCGATTCGATCACCACCGACCACATCTCACCCGCCGGCGCGATCAAGCCCGACAGCCCGGCTGGCCGCTACCTGCTTGAGAAGGGCGTCTCGCGCGCCGAATTCAACAGCTACGGCGCGCGGCGCGGCAATCATGAAGTGATGATGCGCGGCACCTTCGCCAATATTCGCATCCGCAACCGGATGCTGGACAATGTCGAGGGCGGCTACACTCGCTACGCTCCGACCGGCGAGCAGATGCCGATCTACGATGCGGCCATGGCCTATAAATATGACGGCACTCCGCTCGTCGTCCTCGCCGGCAAGGAATATGGTACCGGAAGCTCCCGCGACTGGGCCGCAAAGGGCACGGTGCTGCTCGGAGTCCGCGCCGTCATTGCCGACAGTTTCGAACGCATCCACCGGTCGAATCTCGTCGGGATGGGCGTCCTGCCACTGAACTTCCGGCCCGGAGAGAATGCGGAGACGCTCGGCCTCGATGGATCCGAGAAATTCACGGTGACCGGCGTCGCCGACATCCAGCCGCGGCAGGACGTCACGGTGCACGTGACTAGGGAGGACGGCAGCACCAGCAGCTTCACCGCCCGCTGCCGTATCGATACGTACAACGAGCTCGAATATTTCCGTTCGGGAGGCATCCTCCAATACGTCCTGAGGAGGCTCGCCGCCCAGTGAGCGCGCTGGTGGCCTCCTGCCACTGCGGCCGGGCAAGGATAACCCTGCCCCGCAAGCCCGACGAAGTGACCCAGTGCAATTGCAGCCTGTGCACAAAGACCGGCTTCCAGGGCATCTACTTCTCGTCCGAGGAGCTCAAGATCGAGGGCGAGTTCGACAGCTACGTCCGTGCCGATTCGAACCCGGCCTACATCGCCCAGCAGCGGTGCCGCCATTGCGGGGTCCCGACCCACTGGACGCCGCTGACCGACCCGCCGCACGAGCGGATGGGTGTCAACGCCCGCCTGCTCGAGCCGGGAGTCCTCGACGGCGTTCCGGTGAAGCAGGTCGACGGCCGAAGCTGGCCCGCGTGACTCCCGTCGAAATCGCGGTGGAGGTGGCCGGCTGGACCGGCGCAGCCCTGATCCTCGGAGCCTATGCCTTGCTGTCCGCCGGAAAGGTCACCGGCCGCTCGCTCAGCTATCAGGCGATGAACGTCGTCGGCGCGGCCGGCTTCGTGATCAACGGCTGGTGGCACGGGGCCTTGCCGTCGGCGGCATTGAACGTGCTATGGCTGCTCATCGGAGCGGTCGCGTCATGGCGGATCTTGAAGAGAAGAGGATCGTCGACCTCAGCCATGTGATTGAGCATGGAATGACGACCTATCCTGGCCTCCCCGGCCCACAGATTTGCGACTTCTGGGAGCGGAAGGCGACCGGCGCGAACTACAACGACGGCTCGACCTTCCAGATCGACCGCATCGACATGGTCGCGAACACGGGCACCTACGTGGACTCCCCCTTCCACCGCTATGCCGACGGGATCGACCTCGCCGACCTGCCGCTGCCGTCGCTGGCGGACCTGCCGGGGATCGTCATCCGGCGGCCGTGGGAGAATGACATCGAGATCGGCCCCGATGCTTTCGAGGGCCACGACGTTCGCGGAAAGGCGGTACTGGTCCACACCGGCTGGGACAGGCACTGGCGCACCGACCGCTACGGCGACAACCATCCCTTCCTCACCGGCGAGGCGGCGGACTGGCTGGTCGAGCAAGGCGCGCTGTTCGTCGGCATCGACAGCAACAATATCGACGACACCCGCGGCCGCTCGCGCCCCGTGCATACGAAGCTGCTCGGCGCACAAATTCCGATCTGCGAGCATATGACCAATCTTGGAAGCCTTCCGGACGAGGGCTTCCGCTTCTCCGCGGTGCCGCCGAAGGTGCGCGGGATGGGCAGCTTCCCGGTGCGGGCCTACGCAGTGCTCGGCTGAGCGAGGCTGGCCTTGAGCCACTCGGGGACGATGGCATTGCAGGGAATGGCATCGACGCGCGCATGCACGACGGACAGGCCGACCTGAGGATAGTCCGCCCTTGCGCGCTCTGCGCCGCCGCCGACGGTGACGAACAACCGGCGGTTAACCTTCTGCCGCCAGTTCATCCGCGACGTATTCTCCTGGCCGACGTAGCAGCCCTTGGTGAAGCTCACCCCATTGAGCTCGATCGCATTGCATTCGAGCCAGAGGATGTCGCCTAGTTCTGAGCGGCCTTCGCAGACGCCGAGGCGCAGGCGGTGCTCGAGCCAACCGGCGGCAGGCTCGTCGGCCGGGCCTATCCAGCGGCGGCCAAGCTCCGCAAGGCGCGGGTCGGGAACGCCCTCGCTGCCGTCCTTCGACCA
>DASVXR010000058.1:0-2832 GCA_036392595.1 Sphingomicrobium sp. | reverse complement strand
GCGACGGAGGCTCTTTATTGGCGGACGAGCCGAAGCCGGGAGGACAAGTGAACCCGCTCTATGAACGGATGAAGACCAGCGTGTTCGAGCGCATGTCGGCGCTAGCCGCGGAGCATGGCGCGGTGAACCTGGGCCAGGGCTTTCCCGATTTCGGCTGGCCCGACGAGATATTGGAGGCAGCGGCGCGGGCGCTGAAGGAGAGATCGAACCAGTATCCGCCGTCGCGCGGCCTTCCGCAGCTGCGGGAAGCGGTCGCCGGGCATTACAACCGCCACCAGGGTCTGTCGCTCACGGCGGAGCAGGTCTGCGTGACGAGCGGAGCGACCGAGGCGCTTGGCGCAGCCATCCTCGCAACGGTTGAACCGGGCGACGAGGTGATCATCTTCACCCCTGCCTATGACAGTTATGCGCCGATGATCCGCCGTGCCGGTGGCATTCCGCGCGAGGTCGCGCTTCGGCCGCCCGAATGGCACATCGAGCGCGCGGCGCTCGAGGCCGCGATAGGGTCGAAAACGCGGGCGATCCTGTTCAACAACCCGCACAATCCCGCCGGGCGGCTGTTCGATGCCGGTGACCTCGAGGCGATTGCCGCCGTCGCTCGCGAGCATGACCTGATCGTGATCAGCGATGAAGTGTGGGAGCATATCGTTCTTGCTCCTCCCCGGAACGGGGAGGGGGACCGTTCGGCGACGCCGAACGGTGGAGGGGGCGTCGTGCAGGTCTCAGGACCCCCTCCGTCAAGCCTTCGGCCTGCCACCTGCCCGTCTCGGGGAGGATTTGTGTCGATGCTATCGCTTCCCGGAATGGCCGAGCGGACGATCAAGATCGGGTCGGCGGGGAAGATCTTCTCGCTGACGGGGTGGAAGGTGGGGTGGATGGTCGCGGCGCGCGAACTCGCGGGCGTCGTCGCGAGGGCCCACCAGTTCCTGACCTTCTCGACGGCGCCGAACCTGCAGGCCGCCGTCGCTTTCGGGCTGAACGAGGGCGACCGATGGATCGAGCCGATGCGTGAGCGCTTTGCCCGTGCGCGGGATCGGATGACGCAAGGGCTGCGGGAGGCGGGCTATCACGTGCTCGACGCTGGCTCGACATATTTCCTGTGCGTGGACCTTGCCGCGTCCGGCATCGCCCAGGACGACGAAAGCTTCGCCATTGCGGCCGTCGAGAAGGCCGGCGTGGCAGTCGTCCCGCTGTCCGCATTCGCCGAGGCCGACCCGCCGCGGCACCTGGTGCGCCTCTGCTTCGGCAAGAAGGACGAGACGATCGACGCGGGCGTAGCTGCTATGGCGAAGGCGAAGGAGCTGCTGTCATGACCCCCGCCGAAGAGGCCGCCCAGATACTGGAGCTTGCCGGAGTCGATTGCGGCGGCCGTCTCGTCAGCTGCTCGCCGATCGACGGGAAGCCGATCGGACGCGTCACGGTGGGGGACCCCGACCATGCCGCGGGCCGCGCCGCGGAGGCCTTCCTGCGCTGGCGGACCGTGCCGGCGCCTCGCCGAGGCGAGTTCGTGCGCATCCTCGGCGAATTGCTTCGCGAGGCGAAGCCGGTGCTGGCGAAGATGATCACGCTCGAGAGCGGCAAGATCCTCGCCGAGAGCCTGGGCGAAGTGCAGGAGATGATCGACATCTGCGACTTCGCCGTGGGGCTGTCGCGGCAGCTCTACGGGCTGACCATCGCCAGCGAGCGGCCGGAGCACCGGATGATGGAGCAATGGCACCCGCTCGGCCCGGTGCTGGTGATCAGCGCCTTCAATTTTCCGGTCGCGGTCTGGGCATGGAATGCGGCCCTCGCGCTCGTCTGCGGCAATCCGGTGATCTGGAAGCCGAGCGAGAAGACGCCGCTCTGCGCCGAAGGCGTGATGTCGCTCGTGCGCCGTGCGTGCGAACGGTTTGGGGACGCGCCGGACGGCCTTGTGCAGCTGGTCCAGGGCGAGCGCGATGTCGGGGAGGCGCTGGTCGACGATCCGCGCATTGCGCTCGTCTCGGCGACCGGTTCAACGGCGATGGGCAGGGCGGTCGGGCCGCGCGTCGCTCAGCGCTTCGGCCGGGTGCTGCTGGAGCTCGGCGGCAACAATGCGACGATCGTCTGTCCCTCGGCGGACCTCGAGCTGGCCACAAGGGCGATCCTCTTCTCCGCCGCCGGAACGGCGGGGCAGCGTTGCACCACGCTCCGTCGCCTCATCGCCCACGAGAGCATCGCCGACGAGCTGGTCGAGAGAATCCGCAAACTGTTCGCCAGCGTGAAGGTCGGCGACCCGCGCCAGCCCGACACGCTGATCGGCCCACTGATCGACGAGGCGGCGTTCGAAGGCATGAAGAAGGTGCTGGGCGACAAGGTCGAGCGCGTCGATGCGGTGCAAGGCGGCTTCTACGTTCGCCCCGCAATCGTCGAGGTCGACGCGCAGGAGGGCACCGTCCTCAAGGAGACCTTCGCGCCGATCCTCTATGTCCTGCGCTACCGCGATTTCGACGAAGCGATCGCGCTCAACAACAGCGTTCCGCAGGGCCTCTCGTCCTCAATTTTCACCAACGACCTGCGGGAGGCGGAGAAGTTCATTTCCGCGGCAGGCTCGGACTGCGGGATCGCCAATGTGAACATCGGTCCCTCGGGTGCCGAGATCGGTGGTGCGTTCGGCGGCGAGAAGGAGACCGGCGGCGGACGCGAAAGCGGCTCGGACAGCTGGAAAGCCTACATGCGGAGGCAGACCAACACGATCAATTACGGGAGCGAGCTACCCCTCGCTCAGGGCATCCGATTCGACGTCGCTCCATAGCGCGAGCTTCTGCTCGGCGAGCAGGCCCGGCCAGCGGCGCCGGAATTCCTTTTTCCACG
>DASVXR010000057.1:0-2530 GCA_036392595.1 Sphingomicrobium sp. | reverse complement strand
GCCTCGATCAGGCACTGGACGATCGAGGGGGCACGCTCGGCATCGACTCCGAAGGGGCTTGGCCTGGCGCCCATCGTGACGACGCCCTCTTCGATCGTGAACGGCGCATTCACGCGCAGCGCAAGCCGCGGTTGGATGCCGAGGCGCTCGCCGGCTAGGATGGCGCGGCCCGCCTCGGCTTCGCTTTCGACGCTGATCGTCGCTCCGGCGGCAATGCCGGCCTCCAGTTCCGAATCGCGCTTGCCCGGGCCGGCGAAATAGATGGGGATGCCCTCGAGTCCGGCCCGCCTCAGCCGGTCGAGCTCGCCGGACGAGACGATGCGGAAGCCTTCGACATACCTGCCAATGAAATTGAGGAGTGGCTCGTAAGGGTTTGCAGTAACTGAATAATAAATCGATACGCCAGAGGCGATCAGGGCCCTGAACAGCGCCACCTGGCGACCGACTATATGGTTGTCATAGGCGAAGAGCGGGGTTCCGCCGGCCTCGCTAACCAGCTCCTCGGCGGGCTGGCCGCCGATCAGCAGCTGACCGTCCTCGCCCGTGCCGAAATATGGCGGGATCGGCCCGATCGGCTTCATTCACGCCCCCTGACTCGCTCCAGACGGAGCCGAGATTATCTCATTCGGCGGCCAGAGCTTCAAACTCCATTGCAGCGAGATATTTCTCAGCGTCCAGCGCCGCCATGCACCCCGTGCCGGCCGCGGTCACCGCCTGACGGTAGATCTTGTCCATAACGTCGCCGCTGGCGAAGACGCCCGATACGCTGGTGCGGGTCGTCCCCGGCTCGACCTTGATATAACCGTCTTCGTCCAGATCGAGCTGCCCGACGAACAGCTCGGTCGCGGGCTTGTGGCCGATCGCCACGAAGGCGCCCTCGACGTCGAGTCGGCTGGTCTCGCCGGTGCGCTTGTTCCTGATGTCCAGCCCGACGAGCGCCTCGGGATCGCCGCCGCCGACGAACTCGAGCACCTCGGAGTCCCAGATCACCTTGATGTGGGGATTGGCGAACAGGCGGTCTTGCAGGATCTTCTCGGCGCGAAGCGTGTCGCGGCGATGAATCAGCGTGACGTCATGACTGTGGTTGGTGAGGTAAAGCGCCTCTTCGACCGCGGTGTTGCCGCCGCCGATCACCGCGACCCGCTTGCCGCGATAGAAGAAGCCGTCGCAGGTGGCGCACGCGGACACACCCCTGCCCTTCATATGCTCCTCGGTCGGCAGACCGAGATATTTGGCCTGAGCGCCGGTCGCGATCACGAGGGCGTCGGCGAAATAATGGGTGCCTCCGTCGCCGGTCAGCCTGAACGGACGGGTAGAGAAATCCACGGAAGTGATGTGGTCCCAGATCACCTTGGTGCCGACATGCTCGGCCTGGGCCTGCATCTCTTCCATCAGCCACGGACCCTGGATGATTTCGCGAAAACCGGGGTAATTCTCGACGTCCGTGGTGGTCGTGAGCTGGCCGCCCGGCTGGATCCCCTGGATCACGATCGGGTTGAGGCCCGCGCGGGCCGCGTAGATCGCGGCGGTATAGCCGGCAGGCCCTGAGCCCAGCACGGCCAGGCGCGTCGAAATGCTGTTGGTCATCAACTCGATTTAGGAGGCGTTTACCGCCCCCGCAACGCAAACAAATCGCGTCAGACGGCTCTGCGGCCGCTCACGAAGTTGATGATGAAGACGATGATGGCGATCACCAGCAGGAGGTGAATGAGGGCGCTGGTGACGTGGAACGCGAGGAAGCCGAGCGCCCACAGGATAAGCAGGATGATCGCGATGGTGAGAAGCATGGCTGCGCCCTTTTTTGGCTGTGGTGCGGGCGCGTAACGGTCGAGCGGCTAGCCCGTTCCGCCCGGCCTAGACCAATCTCGACTGCTGCAGCGCAGCGCCGATGAAACCGGCGAACAGGGGGTGCGGCTCGAACGGGCGGCTCTTGAGCTCCGGATGGAACTGTACCCCGATGAACCAGGGGTGGTCCGGTCGCTCGACGATCTCGGGAAGCTGGTCGTCCGGCGACATTCCCGAGAAGATCAGGCCCGTGCTCTCGAGCTTGTCCTTGTAGTGGATGTTGACCTCGTAGCGGTGGCGGTGCCGCTCGCTGATTTGGTCCTTGCCGTAGATCGAATGGACGACGCTGTTGCCGTCGAGCTTGGCGGGATAGGCGCCGAGCCGCATGGTGCCGCCGAGGTCGCCTCCGGCGGCGCGTTGCTGGAGCCCCTCCTCGCTCATCCATTCCGTGATCATTCCGACCACCGGCTCCGCGGTGTCGCCGAACTCGGTGGTCGAGGCCTCGGAGATGCCGGCCATGTTCCGGGCGGCCTCGATGCAGGCCATCTGCATGCCGAGGCAAATGCCGAAGAAAGGGATTTCCCTCTCGCGGGCGAACTTCACGCTGGCGATCTTGCCCTCGCTTCCGCGCTCGCCGAAGCCGCCGGGAACGAGGATCCCGTGAAGCGGCTCAAGCTCCGCGACCACGTCCGAATCGGGGTGCTCGAACAGCTCGGCGTCGATCCACTGGATGTTGACCTTGGCG